>NZ_QRQB01000019.1:46352-48001 GCF_003475785.1 Coprobacillus sp. AF33-1AC
GAACATGCTTCAAAATATCAAATCTTAAAAGCAAATGCTGAAGGACAATATGAAGAAGTAGCAACAGTCGATACAAACAGTTATGAAGAAACAGGATTAGATGCTGGAACATATTCATATAAAGTTGTTGTTTTAGGAGATGAAATTTATACAACATCAAAAGAAAGTGAAGCTGTAGAAGCTACAGTAAGTAAAGATGATTCTAAAGGTGATGAACAAAAACCAGATGAATCAAAACCTAATGGATCAAATTCAGGGAAAACAGATTCACAAGGAAAAGAAACAATGGTTGCTGGAAAAGAATCTCAAGATTCTAAAAAACAAACAAGTACAAATACAGGCGATCAAACAAGCTTTGCTTCTTTATTAACACTTGGTTTATCATCAGTGATGATTGCTGCAAGTCTGTTAAGAAGAAAAAAGAAAACTAAATAATATAGTTTAAAACAAAGAAGCGACGGCTTTATGAAATAACATGATATTTTTGAAATAGAGCTAATGAGAAACCATGAGGCAAATCTCAAATGAGACACCTCATGGTTTTATATTGTCTAAAAATCTACATGTCTGAGTTCGAAAAGTTTATCTAGGATATCATAGTTTTTCAAAGCTATATTCTTTATGTCTTCCAACTCCTTGTTTAGGGCCTGTATTTTTAAATCAATTTCATCTAGCGTTATATTGCAGTTTTCATTAAACGCCTGATAATCTTCATCTACAATCACTGTATATTTTTTCATGATTCATTTTCCTTTCTTTGACTGAGTATTATATTTCCCTGCTTGTTTACACACCACATTATGCGTCTTCTTAAGCGCTCAAAGTTTTTATATCCGTTCGCATTTCTTTTGATGGTCTTAATCGTTCGGTTTATATTTTCTATGCGCCCGTTATTGATAGTTGATTCATCGATGATCGTAAAAGAATAAATGATTTCATTTTTCCAACGGGAAAGAGTACCTGCGAAGTTCTTCATTTCATCACGGTCATTTTCTTTAAAATCCTTTATTAAATTTTCAAGGTTCTCTTTTGCGGTTTCGACTGTACTGTTTTTAAAGAACATATCGAGATCATATTTTAGATTGCATATTTCTTCAAAACCATTATCACATGAACAGATATGTTCATGGATATCATAAAAATTCATATATCGGTTGAATACCCTGTTGAACTTCTTATCGTTGTTTGGATTTAAAATATCAGAATCAGTTTTATAGAAAAGCCAGCTGAATTTTTTAAAGGCGTAATAGTTGATACATGCTTCTCTATAGATTGCTTCTTCATCAGGTTTCAGTTTTCTTTTTGTTTTTTCTTTCTGATAGGCATTTTTAGTAAGTGCATATTTTTTCATTGTTTCACATCTGATTGAATTAAATTTTTTTGAAAACTCCATAAGGAGGTGGAATCTGTCAATTGTCCTGATAGTATCGGGTAAGAATATTTTTGATATGTCGTGGTAGGATACCCACATATCGGATGACATATATTCAACATTTTTTCTTTCATCAAGAGGAACGCTATGAAAATAGGCCGATAACACATTTTTATGTCTTGATGGCAGGACATCGATGATCATCTTTGTTTCAAAATCAAAAAGTATGCAGTGGATTGTCAACACTTTTTTGGACACTTTTTATGAGAACGCACGA
>NZ_QRQB01000002.1:0-113452 GCF_003475785.1 Coprobacillus sp. AF33-1AC
CCCGTCTTTAGAGGTTTGCACCATGAATGTTTAGAGGCTATTCTGAGAAAAAGTTGAGATTCTCCAGTATTTATCGTTGTTTTTTGTGCTTTAAATTTATTTTATTTTTTTATTTATTTGGTATAATTATGGTGTAAACGTGTAATCTTTGGAGGACACTTTCTATGGCCTATTTTCTTAAAAAAACAAAACGAAATGACAGACTTTATCTTTCCATCTATGAGAGTTTTTATTCTCCAGAAACCAAGAACACCCGACATAAAAGTTTTCGTAAAATTGGGTTCGTTGATGCTCTTATCGAACAGGGTATAGATGATCCAATCTCTCATTTTCAGAAAGAAGTAAATGAACTGAATTCTAAACGGGAGACAGAAAAGTGTCGCATCAACTTTCAACAGATTTCTGACGTTTCACCAGAACTGTGTCTGGGTTATGTGCCAATTGCGAAAATCTTGAACATACTGGATGTAAAAGAACATTTTGGGTATTTAAGTTCTTCAAGGAAGTTCGAGTTCGATGTATATGATGTCTTTTCCGCTCTTGTATATGCTCGTGTTGTTGCGCCTTTATCCAAACATCAGACTTTTCATGATATTCTTCCAAAGCTATATGTTCAAAAAAACTTCAGTTATGATCAACTCCTGGAGGGCTTGGAATTCATGGGCGAAGAATATGAGAAACTGGTTGAAATACTAACCGTTGCGACTGATGACAATTTTATTCTGGATTCCAGCCGTTCTTATTTTGATTGTACAAACTATTACTTTGAAATCGATAAGGAATCTACTCTTCAAAAAAGAGGTCCTTCCAAAGAAAATCGAAGGGACCCTATTGTGGGAATGGGCCTTCTTTTAGACGCACAGATGTTACCAGTCGGCATGAAGATATTCCCAGGCAATGAATCTGAAAAGCCGGTCATGCGTGATCTAATCCACGATTTGAAATCAAGAAACAATATCAAGGGCCGTACCATCCAAATTGCTGATAAAGGCCTTAACTGTGCTAAAAATATTATTGAAGCTATCGATAATGGAGATGGCTATCTGTTTTCGAAATCTGTAAAAACCCTTCCTGAAAGAGAAGGACAATGGGTTCTTCTTGATGACGGATTCGAAACAGTGTTTAATCAGAACGGAGAACCCGTTTATAAAATCAAGGAATGCATCGATACGTTTACCTATTCATACAAGGATGATTACGGGAATGTCATAACTCGTAATATAAAAGAAAAAAGAACAGTTACCTATAACTTCAGTCTCGCGAAGAAGAAACTGATGGAAATCAATAGAATGATTGAAAAAGCCAAGGCACACCGTGCATGCCAGGCCAAAAAAGAAGAATATGGTGAATCATCAAAATATATGCAGTTTCTAGATGATCAGGGAAAAAGTATAAAACCCCAGCTAAATCTAAAAGCTATAGCCAAAGACAAAGAACTAGCCGGATATAATATGCTCGTAACATCTGAAATCAATATGTCATCAAAAGACATATACAATGCTTATCATCAGCTTTGGCAAATTGAAGAATCCTTCCGCATCATGAAGTCCGAACTTGATACACGTCCGGTCTATCTACAAAAAGAAAATCGGATCAAAGGGCATTTCTTCATCTGTTACACAGCCGTGTTATTATCACGAATCCTTCAATTCAAGATTCTGGAAAATAAATACTCAGCAAGTACAATATACGATTTCATGAGAAAATTCCGAGTTGTAAGAATCAACTCAACAAGATTCATAAATCTATTAACCAGCAAAGAATTCGTAACAGATTTATCCAAAAAATTAAATCAACCAATAACAAATTATTATCTAACAGATAAACAAATAAAAATGATGCATACTCGATAATCAAATATCGAGTGTTGCACCATTTTTTACTATTCAACCTCTAAAGTCAGGTAAGATAATTAAAACGACAAGCATCATCACTTGGTCTAAAAGCACTCCATGTCATTCCAGTTTCATTAACCGGTAACCCTTTTCCTTTTCTTTTTAATGTTTCTGTTTCTTCACGTTTCCAAGTTCTGGCAATCGGTCTTTCAAAACGATAAGTTGAAAGGCTGTGATCTTGTTCTAATACAAATGTATCCGCGATTTTATGCATGGCTTTTAAAAAATCAGGCGTAAAAATATCGTATCGTTGACTTTGTTTATAAAACTGATATGCTAAACGAACTGGATAGCATAATGAATCAACTTCGTATTTTCTTTCCCAAATCATCGGATTCATGTCTGTACAATCATAATATTCTCTTTCATAGACCGGGTTTAAATTAAAAGCATTAGCATAAGGATCTAATAAAATACATTGAACCTGTTTATTAATAAGTCCCGCAATTAAATCGGATAATTCTTGATCTTTTGATACAAGAGGTAAATAGTGATTCACTTGAGCAGAAGAATCTCGTAACCACATAGCAGGAATATCTCCTGTAATGACAAAAGTTTCATTATCATTAACTTTTTTTAAAGTTGTTTCAATCGTTGAAACAAAACATTGTTTGAACATTTTTAATAATACAGGATTATCTTTTAATACATAATCTGCTTGTTTTAGTACTTCCTTAATTTGTGATGTTATCATAATTAGTCTCCTTTATCTTATTATATAATAAGATAAAAAAATAAAGAAAGATTTTCATAAAATAAAAAGCACTTTCGTGCTTTTTATTAATCTTCAATAACAAAGGCATTTCTAAGCATCTCTTCAATACCTGGTGCTTCAGGATCATGAGATGTTTTACCTGTATCTAATTGTCTCATTTCACTTTCAGTTAAAGAAAAATCAAAAATATCAATATTTCCTTTAATACGTTCTTTTTGTGAAGATTTAGGTAAAACAATCAGTCCATCTTGTACTTCAAATCTAAGGATGATTTGTCCGGCATTCTTATGATATTTATGAGCTAATTGTTGTACTAAAGAATGATTTAATAGTTCTTTATTACCATGTCCTAAAGGATAATAACATTCTAATTTGACATCATCTTGAGCCATAATCTTTCTTAATTCTTTTTGTTGACAAAAAGGATTACATTCTACTTGGTTCACTGCCGGTTTGGTTTTGAAATGAGGTACAAATTGATTCCATAGATGAGGTGTCATATTACTTACACCAATAGATTTAATTTATCCTTTTTCTTTTGCCTCTTCTAAAGCTTTCCATGCTCCTAAAACATCACCATAAGGTTGAGGAATTAAATATAAATCAATATATTCTGTTCCTAATTTTCTAAGTGATCTTGCAATTCCTACTTTAGCTTGTTCATATCCATAATCTTGTAACAACAATTTACTTGTAATAAAGATTTCTTTTCTATCAATACCACTATCTTTAATAGCTTTCCCTACATCTTCTTCATTGAAATAAGCAGCGGTATCAATTAGACGATATCCTGCTTTAATAACTTGATAAACTGATTCTTCACATTCTTTTTCATCTGTAACTTGGTAAACACCAAATCCTTATAATGGCATTTTTAGACCATTATTTAATGTTACATATTCCATTTTTTATCCTCCTATTGGTAATCTTGTAATAATATTTTAAGTTCATATTGACAATAATGTTCCATCATAGAAACTAAAGAACGTTCTTGACCCAGAATACACCAAGATGCTACAGCACCATAATACTGATTCATCATCATTTCAGTTAGAATTTCTACCGGTGTTGTTTGTTTTAATTCTTTTTGATCAATTCCATTGTTTAAAATTGAAAGAATATTATCATAATCAAAACGATATTTTCTGGTACCTGCTTTTTCTTCTTGTAAAGGAGCAACAGCGCCTTTCATCCATTGTCTCGCTACTGATAAACTATTTTTTTCAATAATCTTTACTGATTGTATAAGATAATACGAAAGTTGTTGTTCAACTCCTTGAATACGACTTACATCATCCTTTAAAAAAGCATATTCTTGAAAATCTATTTCTAAAATAACATCTTCTTTACGTTTAAAGTGTGTATAAAAACTTCCCTTAGCAATACAGGCCTTCTTTGTGATTTCTTCAATACTGATTTCTTCGGGACTTTTTTGTTCAAGTAATTGCTTAACAGCCTCAATGATCTTCTTTTTTGTTTCTAATGCTGCTTCTTGTCTTTTCCCCATATTCATCCTCCTGCCTATAATATAACGCATTCATTGACTAAGGTCAACGAATGTGTTCAACTAAGTGATATAAAAAAAGCTATTCAATTAAGAATAGCTTCTCTATTATTTATTTTTTAAATATTCATCCATAGCTTGAGCTGCTTTTTTACCAGCACCCATAGCTAAGATAACTGTTGCTGCACCAGTAACAACATCGCCACCAGCATAGACACCATCTTTAGATGTTTTCATTGTATCTTCTTCAACGATAATTCCACCCCAAGATTGGCAATCTAATCCAGGAGTTGTATGCCTAATTAATGGGTTAGGACTTTGTCCAATCGCAACAATAACAGTACCTGTTTCAATTGTGAAGTTAGAACCTTCTTTAGCGATTGGTCTTCTTCTTCCAGATGCATCAGGTTCACCTAATTCCATTTCAATACATTCCATAGATTTAACCCAACCATCTTCACCATTGATTTTAACTGGATTTGTTAGTAATTTAAAGATAATACCTTCTTCTTTAGCGTGATGTACTTCTTCAGCACGAGCAGGTACTTCTTCAGGTCCACGACGATAAACTATATAAACATTTTTAGCACCTAAACGTTTTGCTGTTCTCGCTGCATCCATAGCTACGTTACCAGCTCCAACGACACATACTGTATCTGTAATCTTAACTGGTGTAGGATGTTCTGGGAATTGATATCCTTTCATCAAGTTAACACGTGTTAAGAATTCATTGGCAGCATAAACACCATTTAAGTTTTCTCCTGGAATTCCTTGGAAACGAGGAAGTCCAGCTCCACTACCTACGAAAATTCCTTGATATCCTTGTTCTTGTAATTCATCAATTGTGATTGAACGTCCTACAACAACGTTTGTTTCAAAATCAACACCTAAAGCAGCAACTCCATCTACTTCTTTTTGAACTAAAGATTTAGGTAAACGGAATTCTGGAATACCATAAGATAAAACTCCACCTGTTTTATGTAAAGCTTCAAATACAGTGACATCATATCCTTTTTTAGCTAATTCTCCAGCACAAGTGATTCCTGCTGGTCCAGATCCAATAACCGCTACTTTCTTACCGTTCTTTTCAATATTTAATTCTACATTTTTTCCATGTTCACGATGATAATCAGCAACGAATCTTTCTAATCGTCCAATCGCAACAGATTCTGCTTTTTTACCACGAATACAATGTCCTTCACATTGATTTTCTTGTGGACACACACGACCACAAATTGCAGGTAAAGCATTTTCTCTAGTAATTGTAGAGTAAGCTTCATCAAATTCTCCTGCAGCTACATGTTGAATAAATTCAGGAATAGGTACCCCTACTGGGCATCCTTCCATACAAAATGGTTTTCTACAGTTTAAGCAACGTGTTGCTTCTTCCATAGCCATTTCTTTTGTATATCCTAAAGCAACTTCTTCAAAGTTTTTATTTCTTACATTAGGATCTTGTTCAGGCATTTTAACCTTATTTGGTGACATATTAGGCATTATTTTACACCTCCCATTAAATTACAGATACGGTCTGCTTTTTCATCAACAACGTGTTCTTCTTCTTTAAACATTCTTTGACGAGCCATTAATTCATCAAAATCAACTTGTAATCCATCAAAATCAGGACCATCTACACAAGCAAATTTAATTTTACCATCAACTGTAACACGACAGCATCCGCACATTCCAGTTCCATCAATCATAATAGGATTTAATGAAACCATTGTTTTAATATTTTGAGGTTTAGTTACTCCAACAACAGCTTTCATCATCACTACTGGTCCAATAGCGATAACTTCATCAATAGGATCTCCACTATCAATTAATTCTTGTAATTTAACAGTACCAAATCCTTTTTCTCCTAAAGATCCATCATCTGTCATTACATACACATTTTTACAGAATTCTTTGAATTTATCAGCCCATAATACATATTGTGCTTCACGTCCACCGATGATGACATCAACATCAACACCCATTTGAGCTAATTTCTTTAATTGTGGATATAAAGGTGCACTTCCTACCCCACCAGCAATACCAACAACATGTTTAGATTTATGTAAATCTGTTGGTACACCTAATGGTCCAACGAAATCAGTGATTTCATCGCCTTCTTCTAATTTTGCTAATTGTTTAGTTGAATAACCAACAATTTGATAAATAATCGTGATTGTTTCTTTTTCACGATCATAATCAGCAATGGTTAATGGAATTCTTTCACCATCTTCTCCAACTCTTAAAATAATGAATTGGCCAGGTTCGCATTTTCTTGCTACCATTGGCGCATGTACTTCCATTAATTCAACAACATCATTTAGTCTTTCCTTTTTGACTATCTTGTACATTTTGGTTCCCCCAGTCTTTCTATACTAATAATAATTATATCGTTAAATGCCTTAAAAAACAATGACCTCTAGACATTCTTGTGATAATATTCACTCAATTTAGTTTGAACATAAAAAAAAAGGACTTTGTCCTTTTCCTCCTATTTCGTATCTATTAATTGAGTTGCGTATTTTAAAATACCATCACCATTTAATAAACCAAAATCTCTTAATGAAATGACTCCTACCGGTACTTTTACTACTGTTTTAATACCTTCTAAATCACCTTCTCGTTGTGGTGTGAGTAACACCACATCTGCTTCATCCATCTTTTGATTAAGATTGACTTCTATATCTAAATATCGGCTTTTCGCTGCCTCTTCGATTTTTTTTACAAGCATACTTCCAGAAAAACCTGGCTTACTTAATAAAGTAATCCTCATTTTTCATCCTCCTAACTTCTACTTTTTTATAGAATAACACAATTTATCATAATAATCTTCAATTATTGTTTTCGAGTATAGAAAAAATGACATAAATTGATTTTTTCTATTATAATATTGGTCATAAGGAGTTTAAAGTATGCAAAAAAGGAAAATATTATTTTTTGATATTGATGGAACATTATTAAGTGAAAAAACACATACAATTCCATCCAGTGCTATTCAAGCATTAGAAAAAGTAAAAAAACAAGGACATCTCATTTTTATTAATACAGGTAGACCCATTTCTACTATTGATCAATGTATTCAAGATCTTCCTATAGATGGTTATATATGTGGATGTGGTACTTATATTACTTATCATGATCAAGTTTTATATCACCATACCTTAAAATCAGAACGTTGCTATGAAATTGCTCATCTTATTAAAGAAAATAAAATAGATGGTGTTTTAGAATCTTATGATGGTGTCTATTTTAATCAAAACATTAAAAACAATGATTTAAAAGAAATGAAAGAACGTTATCTACAAAGAAACTTTCCTGTCTATGACATGAATCATCCATACCTTCAATTTGATAAATTTGCTGTATGGTTTGATCATAACATCAATGATTTTAGAAAAAACATCTTACAAGATTTTGATATTATAGAAAGATCTCATGAAATGTTAGAAATTGTCCCTCAAGGACACTCTAAAGCTACAGGAATTCAATTTCTTGTTGATTATTTTCATAGCCATTTAGATGATTGTTATGTTTTTGGTGATTCTTATAATGATGAATCCATGTTACGTTATGTTAAACATTCTATCGTCATGGCTAATGGCGATCAAGCAATGAAAGATATTGCTTATTTTATAACAAAAGATATTGAGGAAGATGGTTTAGCTTATGCCTTAAATCACTTTCATTTAACAGGAGAATAAAGATGGAAAAATTAAATTGGGGAATAATTGGTTGTGGTACCATTGCTCATGAAATGGCACAATCAATGTTAGATATGAATCATGAGATCTATGCCGTATCTCATCATAACAGCATGGAAAAAGCATTAGATTTTGCTATGAAGTATAAAATAAGAAATGCTTATGCTACAGTAGATGATTTATTAGCTGATGAAAATATTGATATTGTTTATATTGCTTCACCTCATAATAGCCACTATGACATTATGAAAAAAGCTATTTTAGCTAATAAACATATCTTATGTGAAAAAGCCATTACTGTAAATGATCGTCAATTAGAAGAATTAGTTGTTCTTGCTAAAGAACATCATGTCGTTATTCAAGAAGCAATGACGATTTATCATATGCCACTTTATAAAAAATTAAAGGAAATTATTGATGATGGTGCTATTGGTAAAGTCAAAATGATTCAAGTTAACTTTGGTTCATGTAAAGAATATGATGTGAATAATCGTTTCTTTTCTAAAGAACTAGCCGGTGGTGCTTTATTAGATATCGGTGTTTATGCTACTTCCTTTGCACGCTATTTCTTATCATCTAAACCAAATACTGTTTTAACTACTGTGGACTATTTTGAAACCGGTGTTGATGAACAATCTGGTATTATCATGAAAAATCAAGATGGGCAAATGGTTGTGATGGCTCTTACAATGCGTGCTAAACAGCCTAAACGTGGTGTCATTGCCGGTGAAGAATGTTTTGTTGAAGTCAATGTTTATCCTCGTGCCAGTAAAGCAACAATCACTTATACAATCGATGGACATCAAGAAATTATTGAAACTGGCGATAGTCAAAAAGCTTTACAATATGAAGTCATTGATATGGAAACAGATGTTATCAACCATACCGGTGAAGATGTATTACAATTAAGTCGTGATGTTTCTTCATTACTTAGTGCTATTCGTTGTCAATGGGGTATGACTTATCCTTTTGAATAATAAAAAGAACTTGTCGTAAGACAAGTTCTTATTTATTTTGACCCCAATCTTTCATTGAACCACCTTGATATTCAACAATACCACGATGACCATGACATTCAATATGATTAAGTGATTCTTCTAATTTTTTAAATTCTTCATCAAATAATTCAACTTGACAAGCATCCAAATTTTCAATAATTCTTTCTTTATTTTTAGAACCTAGAATAGGTACAACATGAGGATATTTTTTCAACATCCAAGCTAAAGAAATTTGGGCATTAGTAGCATGTTTCTTTTTAGCGTATTCGTTTAATAAATCAATAACAGGCTGATTAGCTTTGATATTTTCATTTTTTAATTGAGGAACAAATACCCGAACATCATCTACTTTTTCAAACTGTGAAGTCGATGTTACCTTTCCTGATAAAAAGCCTGAAGCAATAGGTGAAAAAGGAACCAAGCCAATATTGTGTTTTAAACAATAAGGTATAACTTCCTCTTCACAATCTCTTTCCAACATATTATATAAATTTTGTACTGCCGATACAGGTGTAATTTCATGTGCTTTTTTTAATAATTTTTTATCTACTTGTGATAAACCCCAACCACGAATCAATCCTTCATCAATCAATTTACCCATAGCTTTGGCTACTTTTTCAATAGGAACCTGTAAATTAACACGATGTAAATAATAAAGATCTACATAATCTGTTTGTAATGCTTTCAATGAAGCTTTTAAATGTCTTTTACATACCTCATACATATCTTCATTGACTTCATCATCATGAATCTTTAATTTAGTCGCTATGACAACTTGATTCCTTACATCTTTTAAAGCTTCCCCTACGATTTCTTCATTATGATGTTCATAGTATAAAACATTTCCATAACCTTCTGCTGTATCAAAAAAAGTACAACCATGCTTATAGGCTTGTTGAATTGCCTCAATAGCGTATTGTCTTGAAGGGATTTGACCATAACCGTGTGAAAATGCCATACATCCCATTCCTATTGATGATACCTTTATATTACCTAAATAACGTGATTCCATTTTTATCATTTCCTTTCCATCAATCATTAATGCTTTTTATAATTTATCTCTAATTTTAATATACCCATTTCAATGACTTGAGTCAACGAAAAAAGTCAATTAAACATTATAAAAAAACTATTCCATAAAGAATAGCTTTTTATTGTTTTAATTTTTTCCCCAAACTTCTTCAGCAATTTCTTTGACTAATTTAATTTTAGCCCATTGTTCTTCATCAGTAAGAAGGTTTCCCTCTTCAGTTGAAGCAAAACCACATTGTGGTGATAAAGCTAATTGTTGTAAAGGTACATATTTAGCTGCTTCATGAATTCTAGCAATAATATCTTCTTTATTTTCTAATGTTGCTTCTTTAGAAGTGACTAAACCTAAGACAACTTTTTGATCTTTGATATAGCGTAATGGTTCAAAACCTCCAGCACGTTCACTATCATATTCTAAGAAGAAACCGTCCACATGACATCCACCAAATAGTGTTTTTGCCACCGGTTCATATCCCCCAGAAGTAAACCATGTTGATCTAAAGTTACCTCTACAAATATGCATTGTAATGACCATATCATCAGGTTTGACTTCTAACGCTAAGTTAATCATATCAACATATTTTTTAGCGATTTCATCAACATCAATCCCTCTTGCTTTGTAAGCTTCTCTTTTTTCTTTTGAACAGAATTCTCCCCATGAAGTATCATCTAATTGTAAGTAACGACATCCTGCATTATAAAAAAAAATAATTGCTTTTTGATACGCTAAAGCAATATCACGATATAAATCATCTTCATTTTGATAACGTTCAATTGGTTGATAGTTTTCTTCTCTCACACAACAAATCAAATGCAACATAGATGGTGAAGGAATACATTGTTTAACTTCACTATCTTGAACTATTGATTGCATAAATCTAAAGTGTTTTAAAAATGGATGATCTTGAGGGAAATCAATTTTATCAACAATTTTTAATGTTTGACTTTTAGGTTGATGTCCCTTAAAAGCAATAGAAAAATGATCAACTGATACACGTTCTACACCTTGTAATCCCCATAAAAAATCTAAATGCCAAAAAGCACGACGATATTCACCGTCAGTTACCGCTTTTAATCCTGCTTTTCTTTCATTATCCACTAATTTTTCAATACTTTGATTTTCTACTTTTTCTAATTCTTCTTGTGTGATATTCCCTCTAGCAAATTCACTTCTTGCATTTTTAATTTCTGCATTACGTAAAAAGCTTCCGACAATATCATATTTATATGGTGCTTTCATTTAAAAATCTCCTCATTTATACTTTATATTCATAAAGTATAAACGAAGAGATAATAAACGTATAATATAAATATTATTCACTTATCTATAGTTAGAAACTATATCTATTTCAACAAAGAGAAGATAAAAATCGACATTCCAAGGACAACAAGGACGACCCCTGTAGCACGATTTAGCGTTTCTGGCGTTGCTTTATTAGCGAACAAGGCTGCAATTCTTGCCCATATAAGAGTAAAGATAATACATAATATCCATACTGTTATATCCGGCATACCACCAATCATAAAGTGAGAAACAGCACCAGTTAAAGCAGTAAAAGTCATAATAAAAACACTTGTTCCTACAGCCGTTTTTAATTCATATCCCATGACAGTCGTTAAAATAAGGAGCATCATCATGCCACCACCAGCTCCAATAAAACCACAAATGAACCCAATCATCATCCCGCATAAAATAGATTGTTTGGCTCTTTTTTTAGAATCAACATTGTTCATTGTTTCTTTTGTTGTCATAACCGGTTTGACAATAAACTTAATTCCAAGTAAAAATGTCATAAAGACCGAAAAGTTTCCCATCGTTGTTGAAGGAAGTAAACTGGCTACATAACTTCCTACAACAGTAAACAATAAAACACTCACCATCATTAATAATCCATTTTTAATATCTAGATTTTTATTTTTACCATAAGTATAAGCAGAAATGGCACTAGCTAAAACATCTGATGATAAAGCTATGCCTACTGCCATATAAGGATCCATATTCAAAAATGCAATTAACATCGGACTAATAACAGCCGCCGCCGACATCCCAGCAAATCCCGTTCCTAGTCCAGCTCCCATTCCTGCAAAAAAAGTCACTATTAAAACATTAACTATATTCATCATTTAGCCTCCTTTAATTCATCTAAATTCTTTTCTATCATTTGTAAGATTTCATTAAATAATGCTTGTTGTTTTGCATCAATACCTTGCCACATTGTTTGAAAGAATTGCTTTTGAAACTGTTGTCCTTTTTTGATAACTAGCTTGGCTTTTTCACTGCAAACAAGTTTAATTTTTCTACGATCTCCCGGTATAGCCAATCTTTTTAAATAACCTTCATTGACTAATTTATCTACATTAACTGAAACTAAATTAGCTTTAATTTTCCTGATTTCTACAATATCTCGTGCACTTTTATATTCTGGATGATTCCCTAAAAACATTAAAATATCAAATGCAGTTTGTGGTAAATTTAATTCTTTGCATATTGATTTACATTGTTGATGATAAACAAGATCTATCTTTCTAGCAAATTCTAACCCTTTATTCATCTTATCTCTTCCTTTTTGAATAGTTCGTTTTTGAACAATTATAATTCTTTATCACTTCTTTTGTCAAATAAAAAAAGGTGGTTACCCACCTACTTCATTAAATCATCTATTGCTTCACCTAAAATACCTTGGTCGTGATGACAACCTATTTTATATGCCTTATTCTTGATTTCATCATCCGCATTACTAGGCGCATAAGAATAAGGGAAAATATCAAACATCGTCCCATCATTAAGACCATCACCTAAAACAATGACTTCTTCTTTTTTAATTCCTAATAGTTGAATTGCTTTTTCTAAAATTAAACCTTTTTGTGCCTTTTGATGCGTTACTTCAACATTATCTTCAAATGAAGATAAATAAGCAATTCCTGATAATGAAGCTAATTGTTTTTTAGCTTCTTTAATTAAATCAACATCTAACGAATATGATTCCACTTTAATAATATCTAAATCTTCTTTTAGAAATTGTTCTTTAGAAACCATCGGTTTTAAATTCATACAAGGACTATCTTTTCTTTTTCCTTGAGGAGTAAAGTCTTCATAAGGTACATGTAAATGTTGGCATGTTCTTTCAATAAAACAGTTTTTAGAATATTCTGGATCTAAAGCATAGTAGCCTTTTGTCGTAAAAACAATATAGGGTAAATGTAGTTGATCAAATATATCAGTAATTGGTAAGAAGTGTTCTTTATCGAGATAAGCCGACATTAATACATGGCCATTTTGATCTACAAATTGGGCCCCATTTCCTAGCACCATATAATCAGCTTTTAAATGATAAATATCGGTTGCTTCTTTCATTGAAGCCCAGTCACGCCCTGTTGCTATACCAAACAAGGCACCTTGACTTCTAGCGTAATCAATAGCGTCTAAGTTTCTTTGGCATATACTACTATCACTAGAAAGCAATGTACCATCCATATCGGTCATAATTAATTTTATCATAATTGATCCCTCTTTATTATAAAATGATTTCTATTAATGCCACGACACCACAACCGATACAAGCAACTTGAATTAAACTCAGTTCCTTATATGAAGCATATAGGATAATGATTGTCGCTACAATTCCTGAAATAAGATTACCCGTTGAATAAAAAATATCAGGAAAAGTCATCGCTGCCAGTACGGTATAAGGTATGTAGTCTAAAAATGATTGAACTGTTTTATTGGTTATCTTTTTATTAATGAAAACAAGGGGAATAGCACGGATAGCATAGGTAATAACTGACATAATCAGTAAATAGATAAAAAAGTTTTTATTCATGTATTTCCTCCGTTGGATAGATAATGGCTCCTACTAATGCACTCACTAAAGCACTGATTGTCATCGCAAAACCACTTGATAATTGATTTAAAATAGGTAAATAATAAAAACCTACTCTTAAAATAATCGCTAATAAAACAATCTTAATCATATGATGATGTTTTTTCATACCAGGAATAATAATAGCGATAAACATGGCATATAAAGCAATACCTAAAGCATGATGGACAATGGTAGGAACAATTGTTCCCAATATAGCTCCTGATGTGGTCCCAATAATCCAAGCACTCGCCCCAGCAAAAGCTAATCCAAAAAAATAAGCCTTACTTACACTTTCTTCCAGCATCGATACCGCAAAGATTTCATCCGTAATAAAGAAACTTAATAACCATTTAAAGATACCTTTAAAACGATCATCTACTTTTTGTGATAAAGACAACGACATAAAAGCATAACGGATATTAACTGTTAACTGAACAATCGCCATTTCAATAAAGCTTCCTTGTCCCGTCATAATTCCTAATGAGGCAAATTGTCCTGCTGAAGTCAAATTACATAATGAGATTAATACAGCTTGCCACCAATAAAAGCCCATTGATACCGCAATTGCTCCAAAAGAAAATGATACTGATAAGTAACCTAACGCTATTGGTATTCCATTTTTCATTCCTCTTCTTATTTCTTCCATAACATCCCTATTATAACAAAAACAGTGGTATTATCCACTGTTTTTACATCTTATTTCTTTAAAAAAGTGATATCTGTTTTAAATAAATCGCCATCTACACTTAACTTAAAACTTCCATCTTGGACTTCTACAAAGCTTTTAACAATAGCGAGTCCTAACCCAGATCCTTCCATTTTTCGTGATTCATCACCTTGAACAAAACGATCCGTTAACACTTGAGGATCACCATGAATCTCTCTAGCAGATATGTTTTTAATAGTGAGTTTTACATAACGTTCATCTTCTACCATATCAATATAAACTCTTGTATGATCTAACGCATACTTACAAATGTTTTGACATAAGTTTTCTAACACCCGATAAGTTTTAGCACTGTCTAAATGACAGATGACTTTATGATCTGGATAGTTTTCTTTGATTTGTAATTGTTGTTTAGAAAACGAATCTTGATATTCAAAGACAACCTGTTGAACTAAAGCATGGAAATCAAGATCAACAAGATCTAATTTAACATTACCACTATTGACTTTACTCACTTCAAATAAATCTTCTATTAAAGTTTTAAGTCTTTTAGCGTTATGATCTAATACTTGAATATATTCTTTTTGTTGATCTTGAGTTAAGTTATCATCTTTTAATAAATCAACATAAGAAATAATGGAAGTAAGTGGTGTTTTTAAATCATGAGAAACATTACTTATGAGTTCAGTTTTCATCTTTTGGGAGGCTACTTCTTTACTTACGGCATCTTTAAATCCATCATTAATACAATTAAATTCATCTTTTAATGTATTAAATAAACCTAAATCTTGTTCTATTTTATTATTAAATTCTCCTTTAGATAACTGATGAGTAGAATCTAATAACTGTTGATAATCATGTAAAACCTTTGATGATAATTTTTTAGCAATGATAACAACAACGATACCTGATCCTATTGATAAAATAAGCGTCAACCAAAAGTAATATCTAAATGAGAAAGAATAGCGATAAAAAACATCCATGACTAATCCAGCAAACAAGAATAGTCCTTCAATAAAGCATCCACTCATAAGTCCCATCTTTTTAATATTTTGAGTTAATCCTTTTTCTAATTGCGTATCCGTCAAATGATAAACCTTTGTTTTAAAATGATAATATAAACTATAAGCTAATGTGTGTTCCTTAATAAAGGACTTAACTCCACCTACAATGATCATCTTGATATAAAAGATAAAATACATCACCATCGCATAGAATACAAACCAACCACCGATATTGACTAATGGTTCTAGTAAAACCCCAGCACCAGCCAGTCCTTTTTGTCTTACAATATAAGCAAAATCTCCTTGCCAGGTTGTTTGTAAAACACCTGTCATCATTGTAATCCATATCGCTACAACAATTAAATAAATAAGGAAAGTAAAAATAAGTTTAGCTTTCACTACTGTTTTAAATGGTTCTAATTCTAATAATTCTTTTACCGGCATAAATAACATCATGATTATAATAAGGATTACAAATATGATGACATAAGTAAATAATGTTTGTGATATAGATTGTCCTTTTAAATAATTTTGAGCTAAAAAAGTATTAGAAGAAACTTTATTAGGAATTGCAAAAACAACTTTCATATTGGTTGGGTTTTTCATATGAAATTGATTAAGAAATTGATTATCTTCATCACTTAAATAATCATTTTTAAAAAGTTCATCAAAAGATGTATTATAAAACTTATTACCCCAACCATCTTTATTATTTCCATCAACCTGAATATTTCCATCCTGATTAAATGTTAAAACCATATACCATTGATATTTCTTTAATAATTTACTCTTAGAATTTGTAAATAAATCTTTTAAATTTGACTTCGTATTTGTAAGACATCTCTTGTTATCTTGCATATCATATGCATAATAACAAAATCCTTTACTAAAATAATTATCCTGATCTTCCATATTAAGTAGACTATCATTAAATACTTCTTGCAGATTATCATTATATTGGTCTTTTAAACTATCTACATTATCACCATTTACATAATAATGATAGAGATCATAATTTCCTTTACGTCTTTGTAATTGAGCATCTAATAATACACTTTTTTTAACTAAAATATTGGTAATCGTATCACGATCATCATCAAAATTTAATTTTTCATTCGTATTAAAAGTATTTGTCCCATAACTTAGATAAGTTATAACAGAAGCGACAACTAACAAAATCATCATCAAACTATGAATAAGCCACTTTTTCTTTTTCATTTTCTCACCTACTATTTTTCAATTTTATAACCAACACCCCAAACAACTTTAAGGTATTGAGGATTTTTAGGGTCGAGTTCTATTTTTTCTCTTAGGTTACGTACATGGACCATCACCGTCTCACTATTCACTGCCTTTTCATTCCATACCCGTTCATAAATATCATCTGCTGAAAAGACTTTGCCTGCATTTTTCATCAGTAGTTCTAGAATTTTAAATTCAATAGGTGTGACTTTAACCGGTTTTCCATCTACACTTACTGTCTTTGTTTCATCATTCAATTCTAACCCACCACAAATACAAACATGACTGCTTTCTTTAGGTAATGTCGCATCTAAATATCGACTATAACGTCTTAAATGTGAATGAACCCGGGCAATCAATTCCATTGGTACAAATGGTTTGGTTACATAATCATCGCCACCAATATTTAAGCCCATAATTTTATCCATATCCTCTGATTTAGCTGATAAGAAGATAACAGGAAAATCATATTTTTCTCTTAATTTGGTAACCATGGTTAACCCATCCATTCTTGGCATCATAATATCTACTATCGCCAAGTGAATCACTTCTCGATTAATGATGTCTAATCCCTCTAGACCATCATGACCAATAAAAACATCATAACCTTGATTTTTAAGATAAATTGATATCGCATGAGCAATTTCATGGTCATCTTCTACAACTAATACATGATACTTTTCCATAATCTTCTCCCTTATCTAATCATCATTGATAAAACAATGAGACATACTCCCATATAACCTATAAATAAATAACTAAATAAAACCAATTCATTGATTTCAAATAGACTTTTCACTATCCTCACCCCTTACACCTATGAGTATAAAGAATAAAAATAAATTTTTACTTTTTATCTTTCTTAAGAATTTCTAAAGAAAAAGCAGATCTTCAAGATATGCTTTATTGATGTAATGATATTTCATTAATAATTTGATGATAATATTGCCCCTTTTGATCAACAAAAGTAACTGTTCCATCATCATTTAACTTTGTAAAAGTAACTGGACCATACTCCAAATAATTGACTTCTTTATCTTTTAAATAAGAAATATTATTAGCGTATTCTAAAACCTTATCAAACTGATTTGTTTGATAAAGATTATAATAAATATTCATAAATGTTTGTAAACCTATCGCTAATTGTTGAATTCGATAACTTTTACCTGTGACTTGTTTCATAGAAAGATAAGGTCCTTGTCCATTAACATTAAGACCTATTCCTACAATAACTCCTTTTAAATCAGGATCTAATATTGTTTCTGTAAGAATACCACATATCTTTTGATTACCTACATAAATATCATTAGGCCATTTAATCATAGCTTTAATATGATGACGGTCAAGTAAGCCAACAACACTGCACGCTGCCAACTGTGTTATTTTCCAAGCGTCCTCAATCTTTTTAAAATCTTTATATAAAAAACTCATTGTTAAGTTTTCATTGGGTTGACTTTGCCAAACATGACCGTTTCTTCCTTTACCATGAGTTTGATGATGTGCATAAAGTGATACTTGTTGATCTAAGTTTTGATATTCTCTTTTTAAATATTCATTTGTTGAATCTACTTCTTCTAATACAATTTGTTTCATCTTTTTTCCCTCTTATCTCTATTATACTTTAATTTAATCAAATTACGATAAATAGTATAAAAAATCACTCTTGTACGAGTGATTCTAAGAATGTTTTTATATCAGTATTTAAACAATAGGATTGTTTTTTAATTGACTCAGGACAATACGTTTCTTGATTAATACAAATATAGGTTGCCTCTTTATTCTTTTCTACCATTTTCCAAAAAGGATATTTAATAATGGATGGCGTATTATAACCAACACCTAACTCAAGATAAACAACCTTTAATCCTTGATGTCTTCTTAAAAAATCAAGATAACGATTCATAGCCTGTTGCCAACCTTGATCTTCTACAAAAGTATCATCACATCTTAAATTTATTGTCATTGCTTTACCACAATGAGGACAATGTGGAATAAGATGCGTAGGAATTTTCATATCTCTTTGTTCTTTTATCATTTGCTTAATTCGTTTTTCATTATCATATGTTTCTTGATGGCATGGTTTGCTACATTGTAATAAGCCATAATCTCCCTGCGTGTAAAATAATCTTTGCTTATCAAAGCCTGCTTTTTGAAAACAATGATCAACATTCGTTGTAATCACAAAATAATCTTTATCTTGAACTAATTTAAGTAATTTTTGATAAAGTTCTAGATGATCTTGATAACGATTATAATAAATATGTCTTGACCACCATGCCCAATATTCCTCTAGACTTTCAAAAGGATAAAAGCCTCCTGAATACATATCTTGAATCCCATATTTTTCTTTAAAATCATGAAAATATTTATCAAATCTCTTACCATCATAAGTGTAACCGGCTGCTGAAGAAAGTCCCGCCCCAGCACCAATGATAATAGCGTCAGCCTCATCAATCACTTGTAAGATATTGTTTATAGATGTGTTCATCTTCTTCTTTGAAAACATTAAAAATCACCTTCTTAATACTTGTTTGTTTTTTTAGAAATGCTTTTACTGTCTTAATAGCCAAATCAGCTGCTAATTCTTGAGGAAAATGAAATTCCCCGGTAGAAATGCAACAAAAAGCAATACTTTCTAATCCATAAGTTGCTGCAAGCTGTAAACACGATTGATAACTTGATATCAGTAATTCTTGATCATGTTGGGTTACTTGTTGATCAATAATAGGACCAACAGTATGAATAATATAACGACAAGGAAGATTATAGGCTTGGGTTATTTTTGCATGACCCGTTGGTTCACTTCCTTGGTTTTTCATCATTTGACTACATTGATAACGTAATTGCATTCCAGCATAAGTGTGAATACAATTATCAATACAACGATGATGAGGAATATAACAGCCTGTCATTTGACTATTTGCTGCATTGACAATAGCATCACATTGAAGGGTTGTCATATCCCCTTTCCATAGATAAATCCCTTCTTGAATAGGTTTTAAATCATCTAAATAGGTTATTCCTTTTTGTTTAATTTCTTCTTTTAAATAAGCATCTTGTACTTGATAAAACTGTAAGTGTATTTTTTTAGGTAACCGTACATTCATTAGATCTCTTAATAAGAGCTTTTGAGATTGCTTATCTTGAGGGACTTTGATATCTTGGTATTCAACTCTTTCATTTAACAATTCTTGAATTAAATAAAGTCTTCTTTCATCTTGATTCATCTTTTACATCTCTTTTCTTGTTTAAGTTATTTTTTTATATTATTATAGTATATATAATAAACTAAGTATCTATTAGAAACTTTCGAGGTGATAACATGGAAAAAACAAATATTGAATTACCTGCATGTCCGGTAGAAACAACATTAACATTAATTAGTGATAAATGGAAAGTCTTGATTTTAAGAGATTTACTTCCTGGAACAAAAAGATTTGGTGAATTAAAGAAATCAATCGGGCATGTTTCCCAAAAAGTCCTTACCAGTCAATTAAGACAAATGGAAGCCAGTGGTCTTTTAACTCGTACCGTTTATCCTGAAGTCCCTCCCCGTGTTGAATATTCTTTAACTGATTTGGGATATAGTTTAAAACCTATTTTAGATGCTATGGCTTCATGGGGAGAAAACTACAAGAACTCATTATGAGTTCTTTTTTGTTAGAGCGCAATATTTACAATCTTGAAGCTTATCTTCCGGTAATAAGCAGTAACGTCGTTGTTTATCAACAAGTTTTTCTACAAATGGTGTGGCTGGATGTTTTAATATTTCATCTGGTGAAGCATATTGTTCAATTTTTCCTTCATTCATTACTAAAACCTGAGTACCTAATTTTAAAGCTTCTTCAATATCATGTGTAACAAATAAAATAGTAAGTGATGTCTGTTTATAAATCTTTAATAATTCATCTTGTAATTGTACTCTTGTGATTTCATCAACAGCACTAAATGGTTCATCCATTAAAAGTATTTGAGGTCGATTGATCAGTGCTCTAGCAATACCTACTCTTTGTTGTTGACCTCCAGATAATTCACTAGGATAGCGATTGAGTAAATTTAAATCTAACTGAACTGTTTTCATACATTCTATAATCTTATCATTTATATCATGATTCTTCTGACTTAAAGAAGGTACATAGGCAATATTTTGTTTTACAGTCATATGAGGAAATAATAAACTCCCTTGAATAACATAGCCAATCTGTCTTCTAAGTTGAATTAAATCATGTTCTTTCAAATCTTTTCCTTGAACGATGACATGACCTTGAGTTGTTTCTATAAGTCCATTGATCATCTTTAAAACTGTTGTTTTTCCACTTCCTGATGTTCCTACAATGGTGATGAATTCTCCCTCATTAACAGAAAGATTAAAATGTTCTAAAACTGTTTTTTCCAAATATGATTTTTTTACATCTTGAAATTCAATTATTGTTTCCATTTTATGACTCCTTTAATAATTTCTTTTCTTTTAAATAGCGTTTTGCTACATCTCTAGGTTCTTGACCTTGACTTTCTACTTGATGATTCATATAAGCCATTTCATCATCACTGATAATGTTGGATAAGTCTTTTAATACTTTTTTTAATTCCGGATGTTTTTTTAATACTTCACTACGAATAACATTGCCACATAGATAGCTTGGATAGAAATGTAAATCATCTTTCAATACAACAATTTGATCATTCGCCAATTGTCCATCTGTTGTAAAGATTGTCATGACATCAACATTTCCTTGTTTTAAAGCTTTATATTTTAAACCAATATCTAAATCTACTGTCTTTTTAAAATTCATATGATATGTCTTACATAAAGCATCATAACCATCTTCTCTTTCAAAAAAGTCATATTCACCACCAAATGTCAACTGATCAGCAACTTTACTTAAATCTGAGTAAGTTTTTAATTGATATTGTTCACTTATTTCTTTTCTTATAGCTAAACCATAAGTATTATTAAAACCATATTGACCAAACCATTCCATCTTTAATTTTTTCTTGTATTCTTGATTCATTTGCTTAAACAAGTTTTCACTATAAATATCATTTTTCTTTAATACTGCATTCCATCCTGTACCCGTATATTCAGGATATAAATCAAATTCACCTTTTTTCATTGCTGGTACGATATTGGATGTTCCCCCACCTACTCCTTGAGTCAACTCTACTTTTAAGTTTGTTTCTTGTTCAATATAGATATCTAACATTTCACCTAGGATGTATTGCTCTGTCATTGGTTTAGTCGCTACATGCAAAACCTCTTGTTTTTGATGAAAGATTTGTGTTATTAACGCTAAACAAACTAAAATAATAATTCCTATGATTCCTTTTTTAGATTGTTGTTTTTTTGATTTTATTCGTTTTTCTATTATTGATAAAACAAAATCAACAACTAAAGCAAATATCGCAATCATCAAACTACCAATTAATGTCATGGTAGCATTATTCGTTGTGATACCACGATAAATAGCTACTCCTAATCCGCCAGCGCCAATAAAAGATGCAATCCCTGCTAAAGCAATCGTCATGACCGCCATATTACGTATTCCTGCCATCATAAAAGGTAAAGCTAGAGGTAATTTTACTTTTGTAAGGACTTGTCTTGGGGTACTTCCTAAACCTGTTGCTGCTTCAACTATTAATGGATCGACTTGTTCAATTCCAGTATAAGTATTTCTTACCATAGGGAGTAATGCATAAATAACAAGAACAATCACAGCAGTTTGATTACCAATTCCCGATAGTGGAATAAAAAAACCTAATAAGGAAATAGAAGGAATTGTGTAAACAAAATTAATGATACCAAGAACTGGTTTTGCTAGTTTTTTATGTTCGCTAATAAAAATACCAATCATCCCACCAATAATGATAGCAGTGATAACAGTAAAAAATGATATACCCACATGTTGCCATAATAAATTTAAAAAGAAAGCTTTTCTTTTAATAAATAAACTGATTAAACTATTCATATTCTTCCCTCCTAATTGCCTGAACTGGACATTTTTCATAACATAAACCACAATGTAAACAATGATTTTGTTGAATCACATAGGGGTTCCCTGATTCTATACATTGTTGAGGACACCATGTTTTACATTGGTTACAGCCTATACACTTTTCACTGATCATAAATCCTTTTCTTTTTTTCTTTTTACTTCCTATAACAAAGGTTTGTCTTTCTATGGGTTGAACTCCTAAATCAAAAAATTCAACTTCTCCTTGTGCAATACAAAATGGTTCTAAAACATAACGACTCTTTCCTGGATAAACATCATTCATCGTAGGGTTATGTTCAAAGATTAAATCAATCCATTTTTTGGCATCGTCTAATTGATATGCTTCTCCTGATAAACGTATCATCTGATAATCTTTATTCATTCCTGTAATAGCGACATGAGGATGACTTTGTAATTGATGATAAAAATCTTTCCCTCGTGACGTACAAAAATATAATTTATCATTTTCAACTAACATTACATCAATCATTCTGATTTGGGGTAATCCTTGATCATCTACTGTCGCAAAAGCTACATCTTTAATTTCTCTTAATATTCTTAAACAATCTTTTACTTCCATTATTAACTCTCCTTTTTTCATTTTTTATTATATTTTTCTTTTAAAATAAAAAAAGTACGCACAATATTGTGCGTAGGTTACCTAGAAGAAACTAAAAGAACTCAATTTTAACAATTAAATCACGGTACTCATTAATACTAATGATACACAAAGTAAAATAATACCAACTATCAAAAAGATGCTGTAAATCCAACGCTGTCCATTGTCCCCTTCAATATAACAATGATTTACATTATCCGGTTGAACCAGTACCGTCACACTTGTTCCTACTTCATACTTTGGTTTACTTGTACCAATAGATATTTCTTTTTTAATATACTGTCCATTCACGTAATATTCGACAACTGGATAATAATAAGTATCCCATGTATGATCATCAATTGATGATTGCCTTCTTGCAATATTATCTACAACCTTACCACTTACTCTTTGCGTACATTGTTTCATTTTCTTTTTATAATTGATAGCAATACCAATTCCAATAGATAAAAATACAATACATAGTAATCCGGTAATGAATAATGGTAAAATCATATGCTCCCCCTTTTTTGTTCATTATAACAAAAAAGGGTAGGCATTTATACCTACCCTTTTATAACTATTTAATTGTAATGTATTTTGTATCTTGTGTTTCTAATTCTTTTTTAGGAACTGTAAGTCTCAAGATACCATCTTCATAGCTGGCTTCAATATCTTCATTTCTAACGTTTTCTCCTACATAGAAACTTCGTGCCATTGAACCTACATAACGTTCTTTTCGGATATATTGTCCTTCTTTATTCTTTTCTTCTTTATCAATACCCTTATTGGTAGCGATGGTTAAATATCCATTTTCTAAGGATATTGAGATATCTTCTTTCTTGAATCCTGGTAAATCCATATCTAATTCATAACTATGATCAGTTTCTCGAACATCTGTTTTCATCATATTCTTTGAATGTTTTCCATATAATGGATTTTTCTTTCCAAAGAATTCATTATCAAAATCATCAAACCAATCATCAAATAAATTTTCTTTAAAAATACTAGGCATCATCATAAGTCATTTCCCCTTTCAATCTAGATACTTAGATTATTCGCATCGTTGTTTCAAGCGGTGTTAACTTACTGAAACTAGGTTCTTTTTTTATCTCTTTCCTAATTTCTAAATACATTATAGTTCTCTCTTTTAGCACTGTCAAGAGGTGAGTGCTAATTATTTATTTTTTGAATTCTTAATTTTTACCCTTTTGTATGAAAATTTAATTGATCATCAATATTTCTTCTACTATACATCACTCTTAAAATTGTAACTATTTTTGTAGTACTATCTGGAATATAAAATATCACATAATGATCTACAGGCAATACACGAAGTCCTCGACTTTTCCATGGTTCTTCTTCGTATTGTCGATATCTAAATGGCATCATATCTAAACTCAATATATGTTCTTCTAAACGATATAACTGATTGATTGCATTTTGTGGTGATTGTAATTTAAATGCAATATATTCATAAATTTCTTTTAAATCATTTTCAGCCTGTTGAGATACATAAACTTCATATATCATAAACCATAATCCTTATGGATATCATGAAATGCCTGCTTTGCTTTCTTTGTTCGCCCAGTTTGCATATCTACATATCCTTTTTCTAATTCCTCATTTAAATCTTCTTTTGATAATGTACTTACATCTATCATACTTGTATCTGGTAACTTTACTTCAAATGGGATTCCTCTTTGTAAAATAATTTGTTTATAAAACATATTAATGGCATTTGAGGCAGAAATACCTAATGATGATAAAATTGTTTCTGCTTTTTCTTTAACTTCCGGTTCAATTCTTGCATATAAATTTGCTGATTTTGTAGCCATATAAAATAACTCCTTTCATATATAGTCTATCCTTCTCAATTCATTTTATGCGATTGTACATACATTAGCAATACATAAATTTATTTTCACAAAAAAAGGTAGGCATTGTACCTACCCTTTTATAACTATTTAATTGTAATGTATTTTGTATCTTGTGTTTCTAATTCTTTTTTAGGAACTGTAAGTCTCAAGATACCATCTTCATAGCTGGCTTCAATATCTTCATTTCTAACGTTTTCTCCTACATAGAAACTTCGTGCCATTGAACCTACATAACGTTCTTTTCGGATATATTGTCCTTCTTCATTCTTTTCTTCTTTATCAATACCTTTATTTGTGGCGATTGTTAAATATCCATTTTCTAACGATATTGAAATATCTTCTTTCTTAAATCCTGGTAAATCCATGTCTAATTCATAACTGTGATCAGTTTCTCGAACATCTGTTTTCATCATATTCTTTGAATGTTTTCCATATAATGGATTTTTCTTTCCAAAGAATTCATTATCAAAATCATCAAACCAATCATCAAATAAATTTTCTTTAAAAATACTAGGCATCATCATAAGTCATTTCCCCTTTCAATCTAGATACTTAGATTATTCGCATCGTTGTTTCAAGCGGTGTTAACTTACTGAAACTAGGTTCTTTTTTTATCTCTTTCCTAATTTCTAAATACATTATAGTTCTCTCTTTTAGCACTGTCAAGAGGTGAGTGCTAATTTTTTATTTTTTTCCTATCTTTGCATCAAGTGCCATAACATTAAGAATATTTGTTATAAATGCAAGTAAGATAACCAAAACAAAGATGATTAAATCATGAAGCGTATTTAATGGTAGCATCGCTAATATAGTCACGGCTATAATTCCTGTCATTAACAATATGACTATTAATCTCTTTTTATATTTTTTATTTTCTATTTGTATTTCTTTTAATACTTGTGTCATGTTTTCTTCAGCAACTTCTTTTATATTTTCATCTAGAACTCGTTTCCCTGATAAAATTTCATTAATACTGATTTTGTAAAAATCGCTTAATAAGATAAGACATTCAATAGGTGGCAGATAATTTCCTGTTTCCCATCTTGATATGGTTTTATTGGTTACTCCTATTTGTTGTCCTAATTGTTCTTGAGTTAAATGATTTTCTATTCTCAATTGTTTTAAAAAAGATCCTATCTTTTTAGTATCCATAAAACATCCTCCTTTAAATTGCCTTCATCATAACAATTTAACCATGATGCGTCTTTACCATAAATAGCGAATCTTCCTTTTATTAAAATTGAATCATCTTTAAAATATATGATTCATTGTCTTCTTTAATAGAATTATTGATACTAAAGTCGATACTCCTTCTGCAAAGATAAAAGTAAACCATAATATCCAATATGGCATATTATATACCATGACAAGTTTAGCCAGTATGTAAGCCACCGGTATAACAAGTACAAATTGACGTAGTAATGAAATAATCAATGATGAAAGACCATTTTCTAACGCTTGAAAACATCCCTGCATAGCAATATTAGCGCCAGCAAACATAAAACTTACTGATATGATTTTCATGGCACTTTCACACAATGATGCAGTTTGACCAGATAAACCAAATATTGTAGTAAATACATGGGCACTTAATTCTAGTGTACCAAAACCAATGAGCATAATAATCAAGGTATAAATCAAACCATATCGAATACCATCTTTAATTCGATTGTTATTTTGTAAACCATAATTAAATGACACAATAGGCGTAATGGCATCTCTCAAACCAAATGCAGCAAATAAAACAAATTGTTGTATTTTATAATAAAGCCCATATGCCGTTACAATTCTTTCATCAACCATACCAAAAATAACATTTAAAGCATAAGTCATAATTGACATCAATGCTTGAGCAATAATAGCCGGAAAACCAATAGCGTAAATTTGTTTAATGATTCGTATATTGGGTTTTAGGTATCCTAAATCATTGCTGATTTCATGATCATATTGATAATGAAAATAAAAATCTAAAGCAAAAGAACATATTTGACCTAGAACTGTTGCTATAGCTGCACCGTTTACTCCTAAAGCTGGTAATCCACATAAGCCATATATCAAAACTGGATCTAAAATCATATTTAACACTGCCCCACTTACTTGCGCAATTGTCGTATACATAGACCGTCCAGTAGCTTGAATTATTTTTTCATACAAAGAATAGAACACGATACCAAATGAAGCAATACAACATATTTTTAAATACTGACTTGCCATTGTGACAATTTGGGGATTATGACTTTGGCTTCTGACATAAAAATCCGTTCCAAATAAACCAAATATCAAAAAAAACAAAATAGATAATAAAACCTAAAAAGAGTGCATTGCCAGCACTATGACTCGCTCTTTGACGATCATTTTGTCCTAAACATTGAGCAATCAGTGCATTCACGCCTACTCCCGTTCCTATCCCTATCGCTACCATAAGCATTTGCACTGGAAAAGCAAGTGTTAATGCATTTAAGGCTACTTCACCACAACCCTTCATATTAGATACAAAAGCACTATCTACAATATTATAAAGTGCTTGTAACAGCATCGAAAAAATAATAGGTATTCCCATTGATAATAATAGTTTTTTTACAGGCTCATCTGCCATTTTATTTGTACTTTCCATATAAGTCCTCCTCTATAACAAAAACGCCCAACCTTGTGAATATTTCACAATAGATTGCGCGCTTGATTGCTGGACTTACATCTAATCGGTTAACACGATTTTCCTCGACATTATAACAAAAAAATATTTTTCTTGTAAGTTAAAAAAAGAAATTCTCTTATATTTTTTATATATAAATAGTGGAGGTGTTTTATTATTGAAACCAGGTATCGATTTTAAAAATGATCTATTCTTTAAATATCTGTTACATGATGATCAAGATCCTGACTGTTTATATTTGCTTCGTCTTTTGATTGAAGGTATTTTACACATTCATCCTCATCATATTCAAGTCATGAATCCTGAACTTTATCCCCAAAACAACAAAGATAAAAACATGAAACTTGATCTTACAATTGTTGATGATAAAGGTCAAATCATTAATATCGAAATGCAAAATTCGATGTTTAATCAATATCATTATTATCGTTTTCAAGGTTATGGTGCTAAATTATTAGCCAATCAAATTAAACAGGGGCAAAGTTATATTGATACAATGAATCCGATTTTTCAAATGATTCTCATTGATGATATGGATTCACGTCATCCTAAGTTATATGACTGGTATACTTCTAAAAATGATGAAAATCATCAAGAAAGATATAATTTAATTCATCGTGTCTATGTTCAACTCCCTTATATTAATGTGATAAGTGAAACAAAAGGAATTGAAAACTTAACGGAATTAGAATTACTTTTATACATATTTAAAAACGGATTATCAGATGATATAATGAGGATAGAAAAAGAGGTGATTAAGATTATGGAAAGAAAATTTAAGCGTTATAATCGAGAAGATATCTTATTATCAGATGAAGAAATGATTGAATTTGAAGAATGGTCTAAAGCCTTAGAAAGAGGTCTTGCAATGAAGGAAAAACAAAAGGAATTAGTTTTGAAATATTTTCATAAATTTTATTCTGGATATAATGATGACTTTTTACAAGAACTCACATCAAATGAGTATGATTTAGTTTTAGATATGATTATTGATCGTCAGGATATAGAAAACATCAAAAAAGAAATTCTGTAAACGAATTTCTTTTTTTAGTTACAAACATAAATATATCGTCCAAATTTAACATACTCCGTCTTTTTTCTAAGACAACAATCAATAATTTTATATCCAGCATTTATTAAAAAGGAATCCTATATAAAAAGATTCCAAATAATTTTCACTTTAATTTTTATAACAAACTCGCCTGTTTACTAAACTCATCATAACTATCAACAAAATGATATGGCTCGTATTCACCATATGCCATTGGTCTACTAATAGTTATAATTTGTGTATCGTATCCAAGTTTTTCCTGTAAAGCATCAGCGAATTTTGCCATTTTTTCTCCTGGTTCAGTTTGTAATGCAATACACCCGGATTTTTTAAATTTTTTTGCAATTAAATAGCACATTTGCTAACACCTCCTCAAACTCTTTAACTGATTTTATTTTACCACCCTCATATAGTTTACGCAAGATTATACCAATTTGATTATCATAACCTCTTTTATAAAATTTATCATGCATCCAATCATTAAACTGTCTATCATAATATGTATTAAACTGTATTTCTATTGGATAGTGGAAATTATCTTTTTGATAATATACATGAACACCTCGATATCCATCGTCATTGTTTTTTCCCTTAGACATATCAACAATTCTTATCTTTTCTTCAGTTTTAAGTGATAAAACTTCCTCATAGTTTGAACAAATTGATCTAAACCCCAGAATATCATTAAAGACACGAGAAAAAATTGCTGTAGGATATCTGTCAAACTTCATAGCCGCTGATCCAATACTTTTAATTCTTAAATCAACGGGTAACCTATATAATATATCTTGCATATTATACCATTGTCGCGCATTTCTTATATCATTTAATACTTCATTTTTATCAAAATGTCGCAAAGTTCTTTTCATGCTTACTGACAATCCAGTTTTATATGATAAGGAATCCAATATTTCTATACTTAACCCAACTTTATCTAATATATACATTTATAAGCACCTCTTAATATATCATTTTATCATCTTCCGCAAATAATAAAAATATTTTTCACTATAATGTACAAATTGATTGTACAAAATTGAAATCCTATAATGAATTTCTTTTTTTAGTTACAAACATAAATATATCGTCCAAATTTAACATACTCCGTCTTTTTTCTAAGACAACAATCAATAATTTTATATCCAGCTTGTTCTATTTCTTTAGTCATATCCTCAAAAGTGACCATGACCATTTTCTTGCAGATTTTTCTAGAAGCTTGAATCATAGAACATTGTTCTTCATAAGTGATAGGTGTATAGAGGTTATAAGGGATATCCATAATAGCCACATCATAAACCTTGGTATGGTCATGAATATCTTTTCTTTGAATCAGTTGTCCATCATAGCCATAATACTCTAGATTCTTTCTAGCATGCCATGATATTTCCCTGGAAATATCATAGCCTTCTATATTCAATCCCAAAGCTAATCCTTCTAATACGACTGTACCCATCCCGCAACAGGGATCGATGATAGTTAAATCTTTATTTCCTCCACTTGCAATATTTACTAATGTTCTTGCTAGACGAATATCTAAAGAATTAGAAAAAGTCCACGGTTTATCGTCATGTTTTTTCCATGTCGGGATACCATGATGATAATAACCACATATCCACATATTATTTAAATAAGTTAAAGCAATAGTATGTAAAGGCTGATTGAGTTTAACCGTTCCTTCAATCATCCATGATAAATCTTTACATTTTTTCAAACTATCACGATATTCGACATGATTCATTTTATTTTTCACGTAAATCACTTTAAAATCAGGGTATTCATAATTCAATGCTTTGACTTCTTTTAATAGTTCATCAAAATTTTCACTCATCGCAAAAATATCAATCTTCGCCTTAATAAAGACACTATCATCCTGACAAATATCTTGATTTGTTAAATAATACTGTCCTTGATATTCTTCGTGAAAGAGATACTTAAACTCTAAAGCACATAAATCATGATCTTCTGGGGGATAATTAAAAATATATAGATACTTTTTCATAATAACTCCTTTTTATGTTATAGTTATCTTACCATGGAGGTAAAATATGAAATATTTACAAATTTTAAAAGATAAATTTAATCAAGATCAACTATTGGTTTTGTTTTCTTGCTTTGTTTTGACATTTCCCTTCTATATTAGTGGACCTATCTATGTCATAGAAGCATTATACTTATTGTACACAAAAAAAGGAATAGACGCTTTTAAAAATACTCCTAAAATTAAATATTTGTATTTATTTTTAGGGTTATCTTTGATTGTTTCTGTGATATCTAAAAACTTGATTGGTGTAGGTTGCGTTGTCGCTATCGCTATTTTCATAATGTTAATGCTTTATTACCGTGAACATATTACACCTGAATTATTTGAACTTATTGTAGACTTATTGATTTTTTTATCTATTTTTTGGGCTATTTATGGGTTGTATGAACAAACTGTTATTTTACATCGTTTAGGTTATTCACACTTTACTTTAAAAATCTTTTCACGAAGAGAAAATAGGTTAAACAGCGTTTTCTTTAACGCTAACTACTATGCTATGATGATTGAATTTTTAATCATGATGATTACCTATAAATTTTTTACAACAAAGCACAATATTAAAAAATCTATTTATTATGTATGTGTAGGTTTACTTAATGTCTTTATGCTTTATATGACAGGATGCCGTACTGCTTTAATTGCGATTGCCGGTGCGATGATTATCTTTTTGATTATTAATAAAAATTATAAATTATGTACTTTAATAGGGATTGGCTTTTTAGCCATTGTTGCCTTTTTCTTCATTCATCCAGATAAGTTTCCTCGTATAGAATATCTTCTTTCTAACTATGCAGTACGTATAAAGATTTGGAAAGCAGCTATTCAAGGAATAAAAGCGCATCCTTTATTTGGACAAGGTCCAATGACTTATATGATGATTTTTAAACAATATGGTGGTCATGCTACTCAACATGCTCATAGTGTTTATTTAGATCCTATCTTATCATTTGGTATTGTAGGAATTGGTTTGTTAGTGCCTTATGTTATTGATAACTTCAAAAGATTATTTATCGTTGTTAAACAAAATCTTAATCGTAGCTACTTTGCCCTTGTTATCAGTTGTATTGTTGTCATTTTATTACATGGTACTTTAGATTATACTATCTTTTGGTTACATACTGGTTTGTTATTCTTATTTATCGCCAATAGTTTTGCAATGTATCCACAAACACATTAAAAAAGCAGGTTCCCCTGCTTTTTTAATTGTGATGATTTTCCATACAGTAAAGAATAACCATCCATATAAATGTTCCAATAATTAAAATAATAAGCCAATATGGCGGATGACTACTTTCATTGACTGCTTGATTTGTTAATGCGAAACATGATTGAACTGATGTCAAGATAACCCCTATCATTGTTATCATTGATAAAACATATTTTTTCATGATATCACCCCTTATTTATTTCTAATTCTATTTTACTGCCAAATTTTGGTAAAAATGTGTCAAAAATGTAAAGATTTTATTATATTTTCTAGTAAATTATTATTTTTTATTACCAAAAAATGCAAAAAACTTGACAATTATGACGATAGTAATAATATTAATCTATAGAATAAAAAAGGAGATAATATGACACGTACTGCAAAGAATTTTTTTAGAATAGAAATGGTTTTATTAAAAATTATCGACTCTGGAGAAGAATGTTATGGATATCAAATTGTACAAACTTTAAAAAAACAATCTGATGGTCATATTAATATTGCAGAAGGAACAATGTATCCAATTCTTTATAAATTAACAGATCAAGGTTACATTACAAGTGAACGCCGTCTTATTAACAAAAGACAAACACGTGTTTACTATAAAATCACTCCAGAAGGAAAACAATATTTAGAACAACTTTATCAACATTATTTAACAATAACAGGTTGTATCAAAAATATTATGTCCGATTAAGCCCAACTTGGGCTTTTTTTATGTATAATAACAACGGAGGTATCATGATGAAAATATTAGTATGTGCACCTTTACAAGATCAAGAAATAAAAGAAATTCAAAATGCTTTTATTGATGATACCTTTATCATCAATAAAAAGCCTACACAAAAAGATATTGATAACGCAGATGTGATTATCGGTAATCCTTCTTTATCACTCCAATTAAATCAAGAACATCTTCAAGCTATCTTTTTAAATAGTGCTGGAAGTGATGCTTATATTAAAGAAGGTATCCTTCACAAAAACACCCAGTTAGCAAATGCAAGTGGAAGTTATGGTAAAGCCATAAGTGAACATATTATCGGCATGATGATTGCATTATGTAAAAACTTTAAATTCTATTCTTTGCAAATGACAAAACAACAATGGCATCCGTTAAAACAAGGAAAAGAAATCTATCACAGTCATGTTTGTATTGTAGGTTATGGTGATATTGGTTATGAAACAGCAAGAAGATTAAAGGCATTTGATTGTCATATATCTGCTGTAAAAAGAAGAAAACAAGATCATCTTCCTTATGTAGATGATATTTATACATTAGATCAATTAGATGAACTCTTGCCACAATGTGACTTTGTTATTCTTGCTTTACCTCAAAATAAACAAACAATTCATTTATTTGATTATAAAAAATTATCTAAAATGAAACCTGATGCTATTATTATTAATGTAGGTAGAGGAAGTGCAATCGTTAGTGATGATTTAGTTCAAATTTTAAATGAAGGGCATCTTTATGGCGTAGGACTTGACGTTGTTGAAAATGAACCATTAGATTGTTCTTCGCCATTATGGAACATAGACAGAGTCATGATTACCCCTCATAGTTCGGGTGGCTTTGTTTGGGATAGTGTGAGAAATGCATATTGTCAATTAGTTATGCGTAATCTTCATCATTTAAAAAATAGTGAGGTATTAGAAAACGAAGTTGACTTTAATACCGGCTATCGTCGTGTTGTTTCTTATAAAAAATAAAAAAGCATCTGACGATGCTTTTTTATTTGCTTGTGTTTTGCCAATAGTTTTGAATGTTTTTCACTTCATTATCATTAATTCTCAAGATATGTTCTTTTCTATCGTTAATATAATTATCTCTTGCACGAATACTGCTAAAGTATTTAGAACATCCTTGAATATGATTTTCATCGAGTATTTCAATAAACATTTTTGATTCTTCTACTCGATAGACTTTCTTTGGATAATTATTATGATCTTTATTATCCATGTCCTTAAAATATAATGCACATTCCATAAAAAATTCACCTCATGAATATCATTATACCAATTAGATTTTTAAATAACAGTCTTGACATATGTATTATTCACAAAACAATATTTTTAATATCTCTTCTAAACCATTTTCTCTAATAGATTTACAAATAATGTTGGCTTTTTCTTTTAATAGAGAACAGGCATTGCCCATTGCAACTCCTACATGACAATATTCAACCATTTCTAAATCATTTTCGCCATCACCAAAGGCATAAGTCGCTTCTTGATCTAGATGATAATAATCTAATACTTTTTGAATTCCTGTTGCTTTGGAAATAGTAGGTGAATAAAACTCAAATGCATTATCACTACCATGTTCATCATAGTTAATCACATATCCAAAATGTTTTTTGATATATTCTTCTATTTTGTCTTTATCTTGATTTGTTACATTTGCTTCTATTTTCAATGCTTTTTTTAACACTTCATCACGATTAAACTTTGTTGTAAATAAATCATCATTATGTCTTAAATTAACAAAAAATTGATAAAGTTCTTGATGACGAGGATCAATATAAAGATGATTGGCTGTTGCAATCATATAATCACATTTTAACTCTTCTAACATCTTTACTGTTTGCATAGATAAATCATAATCCATTCTATTTTCATAGATTGATTGTCCATCAATTTCTACATATGCACCATTAGTAAGAATATAACCATCAAATGTTCCATCACACCATTTATCTTCTAACATAGCTTTAGGTCTGCCACTACAGATAAATAATTTATGTCCTTGTGCTTTAAGTTTCAATAATTGTTCTTTTACTCCTTGAGGAATGTCCATAATTCCTGCTTGCGACCATATTAATGTTCCATCAATATCAAAAAATAATACTTTTTGTTTCATACTTTCACCTCAAAAAAAGTATATCATAATGTTTTTTTATCTCTTTATATTTTCTAAATTAAAAAAACAAGATAAAAATATCTTGTTTATTTTAATTTATATCCATGGTCCATAGGTCCTTGACCACTACCCAAATCTAAATTTTCTTGTAAACATCCAGAAATATAATCTTTAGCTTTTTTGATTGCATCATGTAAGTTATCACCTTTGGCTAAGTTAGAAGCAATGGCACTTGATAAAGTACATCCTGTCCCATGGGTATTTTGGTTATCAATTTTTTTCCCTTTAAACCATGTAAAGTGATGACCGTCGTATAATAAATCATTAGCGTCATTAATTTGATGTCCACCTTTAACTAAAATGGCACATTGATATTTTTCACTCATAATTTGAGCTGCTTTTTTCATATCTTCTTCATTTTTAATTTCTATATCAGACAAAATCATTGCTTCGGGAATATTAGGAGTGAGAACTGTTGCTAAAGAAAATAAGTAATCTTTAAGTACGTTAATTGCATCATCATTAAGTAATTTTGCCCCACTGGTTGCTACCATGACGGGATCAATCACAATATTATAAACGGGATATTGGTGTAATTTATCAGCAATAACCTTAATGAGTGATCCTTTGGACACCATACCTATTTTTACTGCTTCAGGATAGATATCTTGAAAAATACTATCTAACTGTAAAGCAAGAAAATCAGGTGTCACATCTAAAATACCGGCTACTCCTGCTGTATTTTGAGCAGTTAAAGCCGTAATCGCACTCATACCATAAACATGATGTGCTAACATGGTTTTTAAGTCTGCTTGAATGCCTGCACCACCACTACTATCACTTCCAGCTATTGTTAAAGCACTATGAATTTGGGGATGAACAATTCTTTGTGTTTTTTGTTTTAAAATTTCACTACTACCTTGAATATCATCACTCGCAAAAATAGCACTGACAATAGCGACACCATCAATACCACTACCGGTTAATGATAAAATATTGTGTTCATTAATACCCCCAATGGCTACAACAGGAATATCAATTTGTTGACAAATCTCTTTTAATGTTTTTAAAGAAACCGCATCAGCATCATCTTTAGTTGCGGTTGTAAAAATAGCACCAACACCTAAATAATCTGCTCCCCCATCATAAGCCATCTTAGCTTCATTTAAATCATGAGCCGATACACCAATAATCTTATCAGGTCCTAAGATATCTCTTGCCTTCTTTAAATCTAAATCATCTTGACCAATATGTACACCATCAGCATCAATTTCCTTAGCTAATTGAACATCATCATTAATAATAAGTGGCACTTGATATTGTTTACACAATACTTGAATTTGTTTTGCTTCTTGTAAAAAAGATTCATGATCTAAATCTTTTTCACGAATTTGTACCATTGTTGTTCCCCCTTTAAGGGTTTGTTCTACCTGTTGATACAAAGTTTGATTTTTTAACCATCTACGATCAGTTACCGCATATAATAATAAATCATTCTTATTTAATTTCATATTTAGCTCCTGCTTGTAAAATATATCCATCCATATGATTCACTGCATCAATAATACGATTACGATAAGTGGCATTTCCTTCAAATGACTGTAGATGTGTTTTAGCGATTTCACCTGCTAATCCCATTTGGCATACTGCTGCGACACATGCTTTTAATGGTGTTTTAGGATTAGCTGTAATATAAGCTGTCATTAACCCTGATAATTGACATCCAGTACCTGTAATCGCACTCATTTCTTTTTCCCCGTTATAAATAACATAACATTCTTTTCCATCACTTACTAAGTCAATTGCTCCTGTGACAGCGATAATGGCATTCATTTTTTGAGCATATTCTTTTACGAAAGCAACGTTTTGTTCTAGGTTATCTTGAGTAACGGCATCCATTTCACTCGCATCTACACCATGGGTATTTCCTTGGTTTAAAGCAAGTGTTTTAATTTCTGAAATATTTCCTCTAATAACTGAAAATTGAACTTCTTCGATTAATTTTAGTGCAGTTTGAGTTCTTAAAGTACTGGCTCCTACTCCTACTGGGTCTAATAAGACAAGATGATTTAATTCATTTGCTTTTTTTCCTGCCTTGATCATAGATTGAATTGTTCTATGATTTAAAGTTCCAATATTAATATTTAAACCATTACAAATGGAAGTAATTTCTTCGACTTCCCCTTCATCATCAGCCATAATAGGGCTTGCCCCTACAGCTAAAATCATATTGGCCACATCATTAACAGTTACATAATTTGTAATGTTATGAATAAGTGGTCTTTTTTTCTTTACGTTTTCTAATTGTTCTTTCATTGTGTTCTCCTTTTATTTATAAAAAAACAGAGAACCTGAAAAGAATCTCTGTCCTATGTATCGTTCCTACGTTGGCATTATCCAAATCAGGTTATGGGTCTAAGTTTACAACTTACTCTCAGCCTGTCTACAAGCTCCCCTGTTTATTTATATTGTACTCTTATTATAGGGGCTTTCCCTTATTTTGTCTAGGCACCCAAGATAAATAACATGATAGGAATTGTTATCAATGATAATAATGTAGAAAGAGCAACACCTGAAGAAGCTACTTGAACATTACCATTATATTCATTTGCTCCCATGGCTACCATTGAACCTACTGGCATACCGATTGAAATAGTTGCAATTTTAATAATCATCATATCTTGCGTTAAAAAACTTGCGAGAAAGAAAACAAATAGGGGTGCTGCGACTAATCTTAACACTGTAATAAAATATAAACTTTTATCTTTTAGTACCTCAAGTATTGGATAATCACCAATAGATGCACCAATAGAAATCATAGATAGTGGGGTAACAAGTGAACCAACAAAGTTAAGAGATTCACTTATAGGGGTTGGTAATGAATAGGCTGTAAAATATAATACTATCGCTAAAATAGATGAAATGACACCTGGGGTAACCAATTGTTTAATTTCAAATTTAAAATCTCCTTCACCATCTTTAGCCAGTAAATAAGCTCCCAGTGTAAAGAATAAAAGATTATAAGGCATATGGAGTAATGTATTATAGAATACAGCTTGATTGCCAAACATTGATTGTAAAATAGGCAAAGCCATAAAACCACAATTAGAAAACATAAGCATACAAATATATGTTTTTTGATAATCAGCTTTTAATGGTAATACTTTAACTAAAATAAAACTAATAATGGGCATCGCAATATAGATAACTAAACCTACTGTTAATAATTCTATCGCTAAATGATTATTTCCACTTTTCATTGAAGCAACTGATCCAACAATTAAACATGGATTGGCAATTTGAATAATTAAAGAAGAAATACTTTTATTTACTTTCGTATTTAAAATATCTTTTTTATTTAATACAAAACCAATAATAATCGCAAAAAACAATTTACACATTGTATTTAAAATCATGATTTCCACCCCACTAATAATTTTTTATTACATTATAACTAAATTGTAAATTTATGTAAATAATTGAGTCATGATAAGCATAAATTCTTTTAGTTTGTAAAAAATAAAAGAGGAGGTGAGAGAATGAAACTTTGTTTAACATCTGGTAATTATCATGTTTTTTCATTGATGATTCAAAATCATCAAGATTCCCGTATTAAAATTAAAAACAGTTATCAATTAGATTATGATCTCATTTTAGAAATTGATACGACTTTAAAATTAGAACATGTTCTATCTATTTTAAAGCATGAATTACGTTATTCTCCTTTTATGTATCTTTGTCCTTTATTTCAACTAATCCCTTATCATCAAAGAGCTAAAATAGGTCTTCAAATTCCTTCTTTAACATCTAAAAATCAACTTGCTTTTCAATAAGACTTACTCGTGTAAGTCTTATTGTGTAAGCGCTTAATCAGTGGTATAATAGTGGTATTCGGAGGTGATTTAAAATGAAGAAACGTCCTCGTGTTGGTCTCCTTATTTGCTCAGATTCTCATTATTTATCTGAGATAACACGTGGAGCCCATGCTGCCTGTCTTGAAATGGATGCTGATTTTATCATTTTAAATGGTGGAAAGATAAAAGAAAACCAAGAACTTGATCATTATCAAAAATCTATTGTTTATCAATACGCTAATGTTATGGATCTTGATTTTTTATTAATTCCCTATTCATCAATATGTCCAGAAAATAATGATATAGCTAAAGCATTTTTAAAATCATTTGAAGTACCTATTATTATTTTAAATCAACCTTCACCACTATATAGTTCTGTATCATATAATAATTTTTCCGGAACCAAAGAAGCTGTTGATTATATGATTGAAAATTGTGGATGTCTTCATCTTGGGATGATCAGTGGTAAAAAAGACTCACATGGTTCTATTGAAAGGGTTGAAGCCTTTAAAACCTCTTTAAAAAACCACACTTTGGCTATTCAAGATGATGATATTCTTTATGCATCCGATTATACGAAAAATCATAATGAACTTATCCGCAACTGGCTTATTTTACATCCCTATATAGATGGGATTATGTGTGCATCTGATGAACTGGCACTTTGTTTGTATCAACAGGTTAATGCTGTGACAAATAAAAAGATTGGTCGAGATATCTTTATTTGTGGCTTTGATGATGAACCTATTGCTGCTCATTGTATCCCTTTATTATCTTCATGCCACACTGATCCTTCTTATTTAGGTTATATGGGAGCGATTGAGGGATTATCCACTTTAAAAAAAGATAAACACTTTCATAAAACAATTGATACGTTCTTTATTCCTCGAGAATCTGTTGGTTATAATGCGCAAACTGAAGATTATTTATATCGTTTTTTACTTGATTGTAAAGAATCTCACTTACCAGTAGATTATGTCGCTAGTGGTATTACTAATTATGTATTTGATAATCGTTTAGTTTATCATTTGCCAATTAAAGATAATGTCAATCAATTATTTACTTTATTACTCACTGTTCATGAAGATCAGTTAGTTGATACTTCAACAAAAAGAGATATGAGTCAAATAATTGAAGGTATTTTTACTTATGATTTACTTAATTATATTGATATTGAAAGGTTTTTAAGTGCAACTTCTTTTGTTTTAGATTGTTATCATTCACATCAAAAAAATGTTCATCTCTTTTATCGAAAAATCTATTCAAAAATCATTACTTCTTATCATATGATTATTTCTAAAAGAGAATTACATTATCATGAAGAATTTACTAATTTAAATAAAGTAAATCGTGAAAGCGCACTGGTGAATAAATACAATCATATTTTTGATGTACTCGCTAATAACTTACAACATTTTGGTGTAAAGAATGCGAAGTTATATCTTTATCAAGAAATGATTCCTTACTATCATAATAAACCATTTGAGCTACCTGATAAGGTATATTTAAAACTTAAAATAGAAAATCAACAAGTGATACCTTGTTCTCAACAAGCTTATTATCTTCATAATATATTTAATGATATTAAACCTTATCAGTTAATTTCTGCTATTTATTCTAACGACTATCAAATTGGTTTCTTTATTTCAGATTTATCTTTAGATCAATCTGAATTGATTGATTATATTTCAAGTCAAATAGGTTCTTCTTTGCATTTCTCTGCTGCAGTAAATAAATTAAAACAATTCTCTACTACTGATACGCTTACTGGTTTATTAAATCGTAGAGGTCTTATAGAATCTGCACATCGTCTTTTAAATTCATTAAACGAAAAAGAAAATGCTTATTTCTTTTTAGCTGATATTGATCGACTTAAATATATTAATGATAATTTTGGACATAAATATGGTGATGAAGCCATTAAAGTAGCAACACATATTATTAATCGTATTTTTAAAGATAATAGTGTTATTGGTCGTATTGGTGGTGATGAATTTGTAGTTATCTTTAAATGTGCAGGAACATCATTTATCAATCACTTTAAACAGACAATTGAAGATGTCACCTTAAGTGAAAATCATCATCATCATTTACCTTTTAAAACAACTGTTTCTTATGGTATTTCAGTCATTGATGTTAATCATTCCCAATTAGATTTAACCCAAATGATTAATGATGCGGATGCTTTAATGTATGAACGTAAGAAAAAGAAAAAAATGAAAAATCCTATAACAAATTAAGCTTATTGAAAATAATCAATAAGCTTTTCATTTTTTATTTTTAATTGTTGATCACACATTGAAGCTAATGTGAGTGAGTGACTAACAATAATCACACATTTATTTTCTTGATGTGCTAATTCAATAAATAATTTCATGACTTCTAATGCATTATCTTCATCTAGATTACCAGTAGGTTCATCAGCTAATATCAAATCAGTATCCTTGACAATCGCTCTAGCAATAGCGACTCTTTGTTGTTGTCCACCTGATAATTTTCTCACATCTCTTAAAGCCATATCTTTAGAGATTCCTAATTGATCAAGTATTTGTAAGCAATACTCTTTTTTATTTTTTATTTTTTTATGAGCGATATCTAAAGCTAACATCACATTATCCAAAGCATTCATATAATAAATAAGATTATAAGACTGAAATACGATCGTCATTTTTTCTTTACGATACTTAGTTAAACCTATTTGACTTATATCTTCTTGTTTATATAAGATTTTTCCTTCTTGAGGACTATCTAAACCTGAGGCTAATGCCAGAGTTGTTGTTTTCCCACTCCCACTAGATCCCACTATAGCATAGACCTTCCCTTTTTCAAATGAATAAGAAGTATCTTTTAAAACAGGATGATCATCTTGTCCATCAGGATATGAATAACTTACATTTTTGAATTCTAATAAAGATTCCATACTATCCTTCCTTTCTCGTTAGTATTTCTCTTGGTGAGAGTCTTAATATGTAGGTTGCTGGAACAATGATTGAAACAACACATACTGCTCCAGTAATCGCAAATAATTCAATGACATTATCTGATGTAATGGATACATCCAGTTCTTTTTGTTGATCTTGTTTATTATTATCCATATGTTGAGGACCACCATTTTGTTGAACAGTTTGACTACTTTCCATGACTTGATAAATAGAATTGGCTGCTACTTTACCAGTACCCAACGAAATAACAATGGCTATCACTGCAATCACTAATATTTCTAATAATTGTTGTAAGATAATTTTAACCTTAGTTTGTCCAAGTGATAATAAAACACCAAATTCATAATAACGATTTCTAATCGTTAAAGCTAAAATTAAACATAAAATAGCACTTCCTCCAATAACAATAATCCATACAAATAACTGAGCATAAGATTTCATATTTTCTAATGAAGAAGCATTTTGTTTATACATTTGATCATTTGTTTCTAAAGAATAAGTATTAAAATCAATACTTGTTTTCTTTTTAGCTAATTTAACAAAACTATCTGCATTTTTAGGATCATCTAAATAATAAGTGGCTGATGTTAAATTCTCACTACTATTAGATAAGGTTTGTCCTACAGATAAACCGGTATAAATGGTATTAACAGGATTATTAAAATGAGCATCTCCTATTTGCATATTGTCTGATGATTGTATTTCATAAATACCTATAACTGTTAATTCTTGACTTATCTTTTGATCATTCACTGTTGTATATACTGTAAAAGTATCACCCACACTTAAGTTATTATCACTTGCCAGATTCTTTTCAATTACACAGTTTTGACTACTACTATCCTTTGCAGTGAGTAATCTACCTGATGTTAACTTGTATCTTTCATTAGTAAAAGAATCTAAGTATTTCATTGTCGTATTCGCACTAATCGTTAAATCTCCTTCGTCTTCTTTACGTCCTGGCATATTATTAGAAGATTCACTTTTAATGGCACTTACACTATCACTATTAGCAGAAGTAGAAATGGTATAGTTATAGTTTTTTACATATTTTAAATTCTTCACACTATCTGCCATCTCTAGTGTTATTTGATTACTTTGTTCATTTACTGCTTCTCCAGGTTGTCTATCTTGCATCATATTTTTAAAGTTAACTGTTAATGTCACATCATTACCTAGTTGACTTTGTAGCTGTTGCATTTCTTTATTAGACGCTGATTGAATTGACAGTCCAGCAATCACAAGATTTGTAATAAGTACAATGATAAAGAATAAGAGAATCGTTCTTCCTATATTCTTCTTTAAACTTAATAAAGCATTTTTTATCATATATTTTTACCTCCATCATCAATATACCAACCAATTCAATCAACAATACGGTACGAATATGGAAAAAATTGGTAAAAGAAAAAACGGTATCTCAAGATACCGCTTTTTTACATTATTCGTATTTAGCTAAGATTTTATCGTATTGACCATTTTTCTTTAAGTTAGCTAAACCTTTATTAAATTTCTTTAATAAATCAGCATTTTCACCTTTTAATACTGCAAATCCATAATAAGCAGGATTTTCATTACCACAAGGAGTATCAAAATCTAATTCACCTGTTTTAATCATATATTTTAATACTGGTGTATCTTCAAAACATGCTACAGCTTCACCAGATTTTACTTTTTCAAACATGAATGTTGATTCTTCAACAACTTCTAAGTTAAATCCATATTTATCTTTAATCTTTTGTGCATAAGCTAAACCAGCAGTACTTGTTTTAGCTACAACTGTTTTACCTTTTAAATCATCATAACTTTTAATACCCGAGTCTTTTTTAACACCCATTGAAACACCTGTTTCATAGTATTGTTTTGAAAAATCATATTTTTGTTTTCTTTCATCAGTAATTGTCATACCAGCAATAACACCATCTGCTTCCCCTGCTTCTAAGGCAGTACATGCGGCATCAAATCCTAATGAATTAATCTTAATTTTAAATTTTTGATCTTTAGCGATAGCACGAATTAAATCCATATCTACCCCTATTAATTTACCTTGATCATTTTCCATTTCAAATGGAGGATATGTTTTATCCGTAGCAATGATATATGTTTTTTCGCTACTTCCACTTGATGAACTACTTCCACAACCTGTTAATGAAATAGCCATTAATCCAGCTAACATTAACGCTCCTAATCTTTTCATTTTCATATTTCTCTTCCCCTTTCAATATATATCAACACATTTGTGTGATAACCTATAATACTTTATTTAAGAAATCTATCGTTCTTTGTTGTTTTGGATGATTAATCACTTCATGAGGATCACCTTGTTCTACAATATATCCCCCATCCATAAAGATGACTTTAGATCCTACTTCTCTAGCAAAGCCCATTTCATGAGTCACCACAACCATTGTCATTCCTTGACTTGCTAGATCTTTCATAACGGCTAATACTTCCCCTACCATTTCTGGATCTAAGGCACTTGTTGGTTCATCAAACAACATGATATCAGGATTCATTGCTAGTGATCTAGCGATAGCCACTCTTTGTTTTTGACCACCTGATAATTGACTTGGATAAGTTTCGGCTTTATCTTTTAAACCGACTCTATCTAATAAAGCTAAAGCTTTTTGTTCAGCTTCTTCTTTAGTCATTTTCTTTAATTGAACTGGTGCTAACATAATGTTTTCTTTCACTGTCATATGTGGAAATAAGTTAAAATGTTGAAATACCATTCCAATGTTTTCTCTTACTTTATTGATATCTAATTTTTCATCAGTAAGGTCATGCCCATCAATAATGACCTTACCGCCTGTGATTTCTTCCAAGCGATTTAAGCATCTTAAAAATGTTGATTTTCCTGATCCTGATGGACCAATTAAACAAATGACTTCCCCTTCTTTTATTTCTACTGAAATATCTTTTAAGACCTCTAATTGACCAAACTTCTTATTAAGATGTTGAACTGATACTTTTACATTATCTTCCATATGACAACCTCTTTTCTACAATTTTTGCGACTTTAGCTAGCACTGTACACATCACTAAATAATAGAGAGCCATCAAACAAAATAATGACATTGTTTGGCTTGTCCATGTGGAGGCAACTGTTTTCCCAACATTTGTAAGTTCAGCAAGCCCAATTGCTGATAATAAAGAAGTATCTTTAATTGAAATAATAAATTGATTAATAATGGATGGTAACATTGTTCTTAATGCCTGTGGTAAGACAACTTTTGTCATTGTTTTACTATATGGTAAACCAAGCGATCTTGCTGCTTCAATTTGTCCAATATCAACAGCTTCAATCCCCGCTCTAACGATTTCTGCCATATAAGCACCGGCATTTAATGATAATGCTACAACCCCAGCTCCAAATGTTCCCCCTAATCGAAGCCAAGAAAAACCAGTTGGTCTTAAGACCTGTGCAATACCGAAGTAAATAATTAAGATTTGAACTAACATCGGTGTTCCACGAATGATTACGATATAAATGTTACTGATAAATTTTAAGATTTTCATGATGATTGATTTACTTTTTGAAGTATTAATCAAACCTACAACGATCCCAATAATTGTCGCAAGAATTAAAGAGATAATTGATAATTCAATTGTAACGACAAAAGCATCATTAAATCTTGAAATGTATTTACCAATATTTTCAAAAAATACTGCCACGTTGATTCTCCTTTCCATCTATACCCATAATTTACACTTGTTTTTGTTATTTGTCAAAACTTTTTATTGTTTTAATAAATTATTATTGAATGTATACAAAAAAATAAGTAACCTTGTTACTTATTCATTTCATTAAATAATTCAATTATTTTTTTCATAATAGCTGTTTGGGGACGATTCTTTTTCCAGGCAATAACTGTATTGGAATAAATAGGCGGTTCAATAGGAACGAATTTAATTTGTGGATAATATTGATTTGCTGATGTTCCTTCTACACATAATGCAGCCCCTAAATTCTTTTCAATAAAGGATGTCATGTTGGTACTCAAATTGAACGAACCAATAAAATGATAATCTTTATAATAATCTTGAGCCCAATGTCTTATTTCATCTTGAATTAATACTCTTTTCATATTAAAGAATAAGGGAATATCAATAAGATCTTGAGGATGTAATACATCCTTTTTAGAAAGTGGATGATCTGCATTAATCATAATACCCCATTTTTCTTTAAAAGGTAAACGAATATAATCAAAGCCATCTAAATCAACAGGTTCTAATAATAAACCGATATCTATTAAACCTTGATTGAGTTTTTCAATCACTAATTTAGCTTCAGCACAATAAAAATCAAATAAGATATGAGGATATTGTTTTTGACAATGACTTACTAATTGCGATAATAGTTCATTTGACGCCTGACAATCAGCCGTACCAATAGAAATCGTCCCTACTAATTCTTCTTCATAATTCAGTTCCGCAGTTGTTTTATCAATGAGATCTAAAATATCTTGCGCTCTTCTTTCAAATAGTTTACCAGCTTCAGTTAACTGAATTCCCTTTTTTCCTCTAATTAAAAGCTGTTGTCCAATACTTTCTTCTAATTGTGTTAATTGTCTAGAAAGCGTGGGCTGGGTAATATGTAATAATTCAGCACTTTTAGTAATATTCTTTTCTTTAGCGACCGTTAAAAAATAGTATAATAAACGTGTTTCCATAAGCCCTCCTTATTGAATATATTGAATAAAAGAATGAAAAAACTGTTGAAGTTTAAGACTGGTTTGTTGCATCAGTTCTTGATCAATCTCAGGAAATTCTTCCTTTCCAAAATATCTATCAGCAATATAACTCTTATATCTCATTTCTATTTGTAATGTTTCGACACTTTGACTAGCATGACTTTGTGTTATATAGCCTCCTTGAAATGGCTCATTATCAATGACTTTCAAACCTTGTTTTTCTAATTCTTGATGAACAAAATTAAATAATGTTTTATTCATTGTTGTTTGTCTACGATTACCTAAGATAATATCACATCCTAAATCTGCTCCAAAACTATGTAAATCAATGAGATAAACATGATCAAAATACTTTTTCTTTTCACTTAAAGCATCTTTGATGGCTTGATGATAAGGCTGATAGTATAAGTTTATTCTTTGTTCAATTTCATCTTGAGATAAAGGATGTAAATACATGGGATCATCTAAAGTTGTATGCGTATAAATAAGATTCGTTTTATAACTGTCATTCAAACAATCTTGAAGTGAACGATTGGGATCAATGACATAGCGTGATATATGATTTTCAATGACTGTTATCTTCATTGCTTTTAAAAAATGATACACCTGCGGAATATACCAATCATTATTAGGCAAGATAACATCTTGAATAAGTTGATCTTTCATCTTTTGGGTAAGCCATGTGCCACTATGGGGCATAGATACAACAATAGGATAAAGATGTTGATCTTGATTATAAATAGTAAAAGGTTTTTGATGTAAGATAACAGGTAATTGGGTCATATTTTACTCCTTTAAATGTGTCTTTTTAAAATGACGATAATAGAAAATAAAAAGAATAGATGTAAAGGTCCAAGTAATTGGATAAGAAACAAGAACCCCTTTTAATGATGGAAAATATGGTGAAACAAAAGTAATCCAAATAACCCTTAGTACACAAATACCTAAACAAACTAATACCATTGGTTTAAACGATTCCCCACTTCCTCTCATTGTTCCTGAAAAGATTTCTACACAACAATATGTAAAATAAAATGGCATTAAAAATAACATGATACTTTGACATTCACTCACAATCTTCATATCACTAGAGAATAATCTTGTAATATAAGGACCTGAAAAACATAAAATTAAACTTAAAGATACTGCCATCGTTAAAGCAATGACTAATGCTGTTCTGGCTCCCTGTTTAATACGAGAATATATTTTAGCTCCATAGTTTTGTCCAACAAAGGTTGTAATCGAAGCCCCGATGGCTGCCATCACCATCCAGAATAAAGCATCTATTTTAATATAAACAGCCCAAGTTGCGATAATCATCGTTCCAAAAGCATTAATTTTTGTTTGTAATAATATATTAGCAATACTATACATCGTAGATTGAATGCCTGCTGGAGCACCAATTTTAATAATTTTCTTTAAAATAGGAAAATTAATTTTTAAGAGTTTTGTCTTTAATTGAAAACTTGTTTGACTTCTTAATAATTGTACAGTGACACAGATAGCACATACAGTTTGGGCAATAATCGTCGCAATGGCTGCTCCTTTAATACCCATATGTAAAACCACAACAAAAATATAGTCAAAAACAACATTGACAATACTACAAACAATTAAATAATATAGTGGTCTTTTAGAATCCCCTACAGCTCTTAAAATACCTGAACCAATATTATAAACAGCACCGGGAATCATGCCTAAAAAATAAAGTGACATATACATTGCAGAATCCCCTAAAATATCTTGAGGTACGCCAATCATGGATAAGCATGCTTTTGAACAAAATAGTCCAAATAACATCATGAAAATCCCACTAATAAAAGCCATCATATAAGATGTATGCACTGCCTGTGATACTTTTTGATCATCATGAGCCCCATAAAACTGCGCAATGACAACTGAGGCTCCCGTTGATAAACCGACATAGAACTGAACAATTAGATTGGTTAAGTTTCCTGTGGACCCTACTGCCGCAAGAGCATTCGTTCCACATGCTTGACCAACAATAATCGTATCAACTGTATTATAAAGTTGTTGAAAAAAAGTTCCTATTAAGATAGGAAAAAAGAAAAATAATAATTGTTTCCATATTACACCATGGGTAAAGTCTTGTTCTTTATTCATCTTCATCCTCCCCTGTTACATAATATTGATTAAAGACGTCTTGACCAAAATAATCTATGACCATCTCAAAGTATTCTTTTTTACTTACATAGCCTTGAAAATATAACATTTGATAAATCACTTTATTTTCAATTGTTTGATAATCAGCTAATTCAAATCCATTCTTTAAATAGAAATCTCTTCTTTTTACTTGTTCTTCATCATCACCGGCTTCAATATTTAAAATAATACGATGATATGGATAATGGTTTAAAACTGTCTTTAATATTTGACTGCCTAGACCACGTCCTCGATATTCTTCTTTTATCGCTAAGTAAAAAATAAAAACAATATCTTGATATTCGATTAAATAAATTAAGCCTACTTTTTTATGATGATGCAAAGCATAATAAAAATAAGCGTTGCGATGACGAGCCTGTTTTAATAAATGAGAAAAGGAAACCCGTTCATTTTCAGGAAAAGAAGCTTCATAAATAGCTTGTATTTCTTTTCTAACTTGACGATTGACATATTTTAATTGCATATTAAACCTCTTTTTTCATCCACATATGAGGGCATCCCTCATCATCTTCAATTTCTCCATAACCTACATATCCATACTTTTGATAAAAAGGCATCGCTTGAACTTGAGCATGTAATTTGATGACATGTCCCCCTAATCTTTTTATTTCATCTTGAGCATATTGTAACACCTTTCCCCCAAGATGTTGTTTTCTTAGTTCTTTTATTACTGCAACTCTGCCAATAATGTAAGCTTCATTTTCTTTATAAAAGCGACATGTAGCTACATGTTGATGATCTATAAATAATACAAGATGAAAACAATGATGATCTAAATTATCAAATTCATTTTGAAATCCTTGTTCTTGCATAAAGACTAATTCTCTAATTCTTTTGGCTTCTTGAGGTAAGTCTTGATATAACTGATATTCCATTTTACTTCCTCCTTTATTATGCGTATCATAACATATTTTGCGATATTTAAACGAAATAATTACATCAAAAAGTTAAATTCAATTCACATTTATTCTTTATTATCATAGGTGAAAGGAGATGAACCAAGCAATATAAAAACTATTCATAAATTTTCCCTTCCCTTAAATATATATAAATAGTTGAAAAAAACAGTTTCAAGCACCACCTTGAAGCTGTTTTTTTATTTAAAATATAAATAATATCATATGATAAACCACAAAAGAAGCCAACCAGGCAATCGCACATTGCCCAAAGACAACAATCAATGCCCATTTACCACCTAGTTCTCTTTTAATGGCGGCAATGGCTGCCACACATGGTGTATAAAGTAAACAAAAGATTAATAATGAAATAACAGCAGGTAAAGTTAAAGATGCAAGTAAGACTTGTGTTGATCCATATAAAATAGATAATGTCGATACGACACTTTCTTTAGCCATAAATCCTGATATTAATGCTGTAGAAATACGCCAATCACCAAATCCTAGAGGTTTAAATAATGGCGCAATATAACCAGCAATCAGTGCTAAAATACTATCTTTAGATTGCGTTACAATATTAAAACGCACATCAAATGTTTGTAAGAACCAAATAACTACTGTCGCCACAAAGATAACCGTAAATGCTCTTTGTAAGAAATCTTTTGCTTTTTCCCATAATAATTGACTTACATTTTTAATACCAGGCATACGATAATTAGGTAACTCCATAACAAACGGAACAGGTTCTCCTTTAAAGTATGTTCCTTTTAAAATCAATGCAAAAATAATTCCCATTACAATACCAAAAACATAAAGCATGATCATCAATAATGCACCTTTCCCCGGAAAAAAGATAGATGCAAAGAAAGCATAGATCGGTAACTTCGCTGAACATGACATAAATGGAGTTAAAATAATGGTCATTCTTCGATCTCGTCTTGATGATAATGTACGACTTGCCATCACCCCTGGTACAGTACAACCAAAGCCAATTAACATCGGTACAATACTTCTACCGGATAAACCAATCTTTCTTAGTAGCTTATCCATAATAAAAGCAACACGCGCCATATAACCACTATCTTCTAAAATAGATAAGAAAAAGAATAAAGTGACAATAATTGGTAAGAAACTCAAAACAGTTCCTACCCCATTAAAAACACCATCAATAATTAATGAATGTAAAGCCTCATTGATTTTCATACTTGTTAGAAACTGATCAGCGCATACTGTAACATAGTTCACACCCATCTCTAATACATTTTGTAAAAAGGCTCCAATAACATTAAAAGTTAAATAGAACACAATCGCCATAATACCAATAAATGCCGGAATACCAGTATATTTACCAGTTAAGATCTTATCTATCCTTTGACTTCTTAAACGTTCTTTACTTTCATGTGGTTTTTTGACAGTTTCTTTGCATATTTCACCAATAAAACCAAAACGCATACTGGCTATGGCAGCTGAACGGTCTAAACCACTTTCTTCCTCTAATTGAATATTAATATGTTCTAAAGTTTCTTTTTCATTTTGACTTAAGTTTAATTGATCAAGTAAGAGTTGATCCCCTTCTGCTAATTTAGTCGCTACAAAGCGTAAAGGAATCCCTGAATCACGGGCATGATCTTCTATTAAATGTTCTATCGCATGAACACATCTTTCTACTGCTTGATCACGTTTATTTTGATCATGTTTGAAGATTTGTGGTCTTTCTTGATAACGGGCTACATGTAAAACATGACTAATTAATTCTTCTATTCCTTCTCCTTTAGCGGCTGAAATAGGAATAACCGGAACACCTAACAAGGCTTCTAGTTCATTAATAAGCACTGTTCCTCCATTACCTAGCATTTCATCCATCATATTTAAAGCTACAACCATCGGCATATCTAATTCAATTAACTGCATGGTAAGATATAAGTTTCTTTCAATATTTGTAGCGTCAACAATATCAATAATGGCTTTTGGTTTTTCTTTTAATAAAAAGTTTCTCGTTACAATTTCTTCACTACTATAAGGAGACATAGAATAAATACCCGGTAAATCGGTAATTAAAGTTTGGGGATAACCTTTAATTATCCCATCTTTTCGATCTACAGTAACCCCAGGAAAGTTCCCTACGTGTTGGTTAGATCCTGTTAATTGGTTGAATAATGTTGTTTTTCCACAGTTTTGATTCCCTACTAACGCAAATGTTAGTTTTTCATTTTCACCATAAACAGGTTTTTGATTCTTTTTTAATGATTCATTACTTTCTCCATATCCTGGATGTTGTTTGATTAATTTATTTTCATTAATCACATCTTCAATTTGATTTTCATCCGTTATTTCTTGAACTTCTATTTTTTGAGCATCATCCTTACGAATAGTTAATTCATAACCATGGATTTTAATTTCAATAGGATCCCCCATGGGGGCATATTTCACTACCGTCACTTTGGTTCCTTGAATTAATCCCATATCTAAGAAATGTTGCCTTAATGCGCCAGTTCCCCCTACAGAAACAATAGTCGCACTTTTCCCTATTGCCAAATTTCCTAATTTCATCTTTTCACACCTTCCGCTATAATGGTAACTTTGTCCACTTCAAAAAGCAACAAAAAAAGGCATGAAAGCCTTTATTTTGCTGGAGTTAAAATACCTCCATTTGATAATGTGATTGTTTGACCATTTAACCAACTATTAGCACTGCTATCATAATAGATTGTATGCCCATTATCTTGAATTAATGACAAGTCATTATTTTCTAAAGTAAGGGTTGTTATATAACTATCACCTGTTACATTCCATGAAGATGTACTATCTAATGATATATTCACATCTTTAGCTGTGTTTTGACTATTGACCGTTCCTTTTAACGTACTGCTTTTTAATACTAAATCTACACTAGAAATCGCATCAACTTCAATATTACCAGTTAATGTTTGATTAGTTGCATTAAAAGTAACCGTTCCACCATTACTTCCTTGTTGTCCCCATTCACCATCATTGCCACTTACTTTTAATAAAGTACCACTACCATAATTTAACTTCGTATTTTCTAAATTAATAACTGCATTCGTATTGGTTACAAAAAACATCGGGGAAGATTGATAAACACTTGATTTTTTAGATATTGAAAGAGTTGTATCTTTAGCACTAAATGTACCGGTACCACTACTTGCATCACCCGACATACTTTGATATATCATAACCCCACAATTATCAATACCATCATCTGTTCTTCCCATACCATAACTTGTGAGTTTTGTTTTATTTAAAGTAATACTGTTTTTCCCTTCAATGACAGCACAAGAAGAATTGGTTGCTAAACCTTGACTGTTTGTTGCTGTAATCTTACCAGTTGAATAAATACAAGGTGATCCTTTACCGGCTGTATTTAAAGTAGAGTTTTTAGCCGTAATCGTTCCTTCACCACGATCTGTCGCTAATGCAGCACAATGGCTTCCTTGAGTTGAAATAGAGACCTTATTGGCGTTAATCGTTCCTCCATAAGTCGCATCTAATCCTCTAGAAGAATCTCCGGTTGTTTTAATTGTGGTATTGCTGACAGTAATTTTGGCATTTTCACCTGTAGCAAAAAGGGCATTAGCACCACTGGCACTTGTTTCTATAGTTGTATCTTTAATTGTAGCACTGCTTCCTTTTTGTACTAAAACACCAGCATTAAGACCATAAAACTCACTATTTTCAGTGTTAGAAGTATCACCGGTTTTCTTTAATTTTAAAGAGGAGGCTGTTAAGGAGCCTCCATCACTTACCGTAATTGTTGATTGGTCACTTGATGAAGATGTAATCGTCTTATGAGTTAAATTCTTTTCATTCGTTACATCAACAACACCATCGCTATCTATCTGCGTTATTTGACTTTGTCCTTGATCTCCATTATTCATTATCATGGAATTACTTGTAAGCACAATTGCTAGAACTAAACCAATTGTCCCAATTACATTAATAATTGCATAAAGAGCAGTTGGTTTTGCCCCTGAAAAAGTTTGTCCTAATGTTTTTGTTCCGGCTTTAGACATAATCAAATAAGTTAAAGCTAACATAAAGACAGCACTACTTACACTAATTAACACAATTTGTAATATCGATAACGATGAACTTTGATTCATCGCTTGTCCATTACTTGGTTGCATACCATTTTGTTGACTTTGTCCTGGCATACTAGAAGGACTATTTTGATTAGTTTGATTGTCTTGATTTTGACCATTTTGATTTGATTGACTATCTTGACTACCATTTTGGTCTGTTTGATTATTTTGACTAGATTGGCTATCACTAGATGATCCTTGTTGATTTGAAGAATCATTTGGTGCTTGTCCACCACCATTTTGACTATTTCCTGGCATTTGTGGCGGTGTTCCATTTGTATTTTGACCTACACTTACATTTTGATGCTGACTTGCGTAATAAACAGTTCCACCAATAGTAGAAATTGATGCAATCATACAAATAATACTTATTATGAGTGATATTCTTTTTTTCATATTCACTTCCTCCTTACAAACAACATTTTACCCATCATATAACACATTATGTTGTGAGCATTTTGTAAAAGTTTGTTAAAGTAAAGGTATAATATCTTAAAATAAAACAAATGTTTTACCCTCTTTATAAAAGCGCTTCCATATGGTAAAATGACACTATTGGAGGAAAATACATATGAAAAAATTAGAAAACAAAGTAGCCATCATTACAGGAGGAAATGCTGGGGTTGGTAAAGAAATTGCGAAGTTATTTGCAAGTGAAGGCGCAACAGTCGTTATTTCTGCAAGACGTCAACAAGCATTAGATGAAGTAGCCAAAGAAATTGAGGAAGCAGGAGGAAAAGTATTAGGAGTTCCTACTGATATTTCTAAAATTGATGATGTTAAAAACTTAATTAAAACAACTATAGACACATATGGTCAATTAGATATTTTAATTAATAATGCTGGAGTCTTAGATCAAGGATTAAATGCCATTGATCGTATTGATTATGATGATTTAAATAAAGTAATTGATATCAATCAAAAAGGAACCATGTATTGTATGTCAGAAGCTTTAAAGGTGATGACAAGTGGCGCTTCAATCGTTAATATTTCAAGTGTCGCTGGACAATATGGTGCTGGTGGTGCTGTTTATGTTTCTACTAAAGCCGCTATTATCGGGGTAACCAAACATACAGCTATGCGTTTTGCTAAAGAAAAAATTAGATGTAATGTGATTTGTCCTGGTAGTATTACAACAAGCATGGCAGCAGGTTTAACACCTGATACTATGGATATGAAAATGATGGGTGCTATGTCTGCTCATAGCGATTTATCATTACAACCTTGCAGTCCTTTAGACGTCGCTAAAGTTGCTTTATTTTTAGCAAGTGATGATGCTGCTCCATTAACTGGGCAAGTGATTGTTAGTGATTACGGTGTAGATTTATAATACTAAAAAAGATATCTTAGATATCTTTTTTTAAATATATGTATTCTAATAGTTGCTTTCCTGTTGCTGTTTTAAAAACTTGATCATACATATTTTGAATGGCTTGTATTGGATATTGACTTTCATCAGCATTAACAAGATAATCTGCTTCTATCAAGATTTGATAATCTATACCATCAATTTGATTAAGCGTATGATGATGTCCTACCAGATAAACAATTCTTTCTACCATTTCTTCAGGTAAAGCAAATTCTTCTAAAAATGTACGAGTTAAAATCATTCCTTCTTGTTCTTGATACTTACCCAGAGTATTTCCATATTTTTCTCTACATAATGGACAAGCAATATCATGAACAATCGCTGCTAACTCTAATGTATCTTGTAATTCTTGAGGTAAGTTTTCTTTTAATCCTATTGTTCTAGCAAAACTATGCACTTTCATAAAATGATTAATATCATGGTGATGACCATGAGCTTCTTTTATCATTTTTATCATTATTGGTGTTATATCCATCATGAATCCCCCTTATTACTATTATTGTAATACAAGTGTCGTTTTTTTCATATAAAAAAGAATTCAAACCTATTTATAAGTTGAATCCTTTTTCATTATTATCCTACTACCATTAATCAACCTGTTTTACTTTTCCTGCTTCTTTAATTTAAAATCAGCAGTTTTATCATTATGCGTAATCACAAAACGATAATTTTCTTTTAAATCTTTATCTACTTTATCAGACGCTTTTAAATTTTGGAAATTATAGTCTTTTTTCTCATCAACAATAACACGAACAGCTTGGTTTACTATTTCTTTTTTGGATTTTATTATTTTTACATTAACAGTATCTCCATCAGATAAAGTAAAGCCATATGTTTTATCAAAGGTTTGACTATTATATTTTAATAAATAAGAATTCACTTTTTCATCAGTAAAATGCACACAATATAGCCATATATCCTTATTCTTATATACTATTCCTCTTTTATCTACACCTGTTTCTCTTACTTCTTTTTCATTATCTGACACTTTATTTGAGGCACAACCAAAAGAAATCATAAGACAAAAAACAATAACAAGAATTCGAGATAACTTTTTAATCATATTACCATCCTCCAACTTTTGCTGTTACACTTTTATTCCCATGTTTTGGACATTTAAAATACTGTGTTACATATACATCTGATCCGTGTTTTACTTTTGTACCTACTGAAGCAGTAGATGTCACTTTACCCTTTTGTCCTCCACACTTTGATTCAAAATTTGTCCTTATTCTTGAGACTTGCATATAGGCTCCAGAATAGGTATTTTGATAAAAAGTAATTTCAACATAGGCTACTAAATGTGCTGAACAATTGCCATCAAGCGCCATCGCACCATAATATTCAGTTTTTCCATCTACTGATTGTGGTTTTACTGTAGCTTCAACTTTTTTAATATTTCCAAAACCAAATATAAATAAAAAACAACAAATAATACTCATTATAATTTTCTTCATTTTGCATCTTCCTTTCTCATCTTTTTTAAAGCGTCCCTTCTATATAAAATATACCTTATTTTGTCATTTTTTTAGTAAATATCACCTATAAAACATATCTAATCACATAAACAACATCCTATATCTATATTTTCAAACAGCAAAGCTATTATTTCTACAGGTAATACAATTATCATTTTTTACATACACAAAAAGTGAAAGATATTATTCAGATTATTAAAGAAAATCATGGTTAACCCATGATTTTTTAATATAATTCTATTTCTTCTATTTGCTTTAATTCCTCTTTAAGTTCCTTTAAAAATAAATCTATGATTTCATGATGATAATCAACTCTTTTTATATAATAGATAATACGATCATGGGGACCTTCTTCTATAGGATAGATATGTACATCTTTTAATTGTTTTGCCATAGAGATAGGAACAATAGCCCAAGTCTGATCTAATGATAAAAAATATTCTAGTAATGACATTTGATCAATACTCACTTTATAATCGGCAGTTGATTTAAACCAGTAATCATGCCAGGCATTAAATTCTGGTGTCCATGGAGTTCTAATTTCATAACTCACATCTAACATACGAGGATGAATCGGTGTTGCATATTCTTTTTTTGATACTAAAACCATAGGGTTTTTAAATAAAGGGACTGTTTCAATATTTTTATAATACATGTCGTCGGAAACTAATGCGACTTCTACCTGTTTATCGGCTACATATTGATAGGCTTCAATAAAATGACAATAACGAAAACATAGTTTAATATGATTATTTTCATTGATAAATCTTTGAAATAAGTTTGTCAATAAATAGGTACTCACACTACCTATAGAAGCTAAATTAAATACTTTTTTATGCGTTTTACTTTTTATCTGTTTAGCTTCTTTAAATAACTCTAAATATTTATGGGCAACTGAGATAAAAGCTTCCCCTTCTTGTGTTAATTCAATTTTTCTTTTTCCTTTTCCTCTAATAAATAATGCATATCCAAGTTCATTTTCTAAGTTTTTGATTCTTCTACTCAGTGCCGGTTGAGTTACAAACAATTGTTCTGCTGCCTTAGATAAAGAACCATTTTTAATAATACATAAAAATGCTTTTAATTCTAATTCCGTCATCTTATTTTCCCTTAAATATAAAATACAGTTTATATTTTATATTTGAATTATGCATTTTAAAATCATATTTACATTATTTATACTTCTTTTTGGGAGTGAAATATATGAACGATCTAACAAAAGGAAATATTTATAAACAACTTATCTTTTTAGCTATACCGCTTATTTTAGGAAATATATTACAACAGTTTTATAATACAATTGATAGTTTTATTGCTGGTCAATGGATTAGTCAAAATGCTTTTAGTGCCATTGGTACAGCAGGAAGCATAATGAATCTGTTTATCTTTATGATTAATGGTTGTTGTAATGGCGTGATAATTATTTTTTGTCAGTATTATGGTGAAAGAAATGAATTAGGGATGAAAAAAGAAATCTTTATTTCTTTATTAGTAGGTTTCATCTTTGTTGGTAGTTTATCTTTAATTGGTATTTTTAACTTAGACTTGTTTTTAAGATTACTGGCTACTCCTTTAGATATTTTCTATCTAGTAAAGAAATATTTAATGATTATTATTTGTTTTTTATTTGTTACTTTTATTTATAATTGGAGTTCTTCGGTATTAAGGGCTTTTGGTGATTCTAAGATGGCTCTTTATATTTTAGGATTATCGATTGGTATGAATATTGTTTTAGATAGTATCTTTGTCATTGGCTTACATTTAGGTATTCAATCACTAGCCTTTACAACTATTATTTCTCAATTTATTTCATCTTTATTTTGTACTTATTATTTAGTGCATCGTTATCCTTTTATTTGTTTTCATTTTAATGAAATCACGAATATTAAACCTTTATTAAAAACAACCATTCATTATGGATTTATTTCTGCTTTACATCAATCTAGTTTGTATTTAGGTAAGTTACTTATTCAAGGTGCAATCAATAGTGCCGGTATGCATATTATTACTGCTTATGCGATTACTTCAAGAATTGAAGGTTTTATTAATTCATTTGGTGATAGTGGTTGTGTCGCTATTTCAATTATGGTAGGACAAAACTATGGAGGTCATCACCTTGAAAGAACGAAAGAATGTTTTTATAAAGGATTAAAACTGATGATGGGGTTTGTTGTAATCTTTTCCATTATTATGATATGTCTTACTCAACCGATGACCTTATTGTTTGTAGATGCAAGTCAACATCTGATTATTCAAGAAACTTATCATTATATGGTCACTATTTGTTTATTATATATCTTTTGTTTTATCGGTAATGCTTATGTTGGTTTTTATCGAGGGATTGGTCGTGTTGATGTCCCTTTTAAAAGAACATCAATGCATGTCACTATCCGCATCATTTTATCTTATCTTCTTATTGGTCGTTATGGATTAGCAGGTGTTGCCCTTGCATGTGGTGCCTGTTGGATCTTTGTGAATATATATCAAACAATAAAATATAAAAAACTTGATTTATCTTGTTGATTTTCTTTATCATATATTTAAGGAGAAAATTATGAAAGAAATTATCAATACATATCAGGACAATCTTATTTATATTTTTAGACAAGATCAACTTATTAACCCTACTTATCGTTATTTGGTTATCGTTAAAGATGGTACAGATATTATTCCAGTAGAAGGATGTCATATTATGCACTATCAAGAAGACTTTGAATCATTACTTAAGTTTTCTTTACCAACAAAAAATCGTAAAACTAAACAACTTATTTCATTAAAACAATGTGAACAATTAATTAATGAAATCACTTATGGGGTCCTTGCTTTTTCTGTTAACGACTTACCTTATAGCGTTGCTTTAAATCATATTGTTTTAGATGGTCATCTTTATTTCCATTGTGCAAAAAGTGGTTTTAAATTAAAGGGCATCAATTCAAGAGTCAGTTATCTTGTTATTCGTGATTTAGGTATTAACAAAGAAGTCGGAACTCATAATCATGAATCTGTCGCTATTTATGGTACTTTAAAAGAAATTACTGATTTTGAAACAAAAAAGAATGCTTTATTGAAGCTTGTTTCATCTTTAGCCCCAAAGCATCCTTATCAAGATCAAATGGTAAAAGGGACAACCATTTTAGAATTAGAAATAGATTATATGATTGGTAAATCACATATTCGCTAAACAACGAGTCATCGTTGTTTTTTTATACAAAATTATTCATTTTCAATCGCAAAACTTTTATTTTCCCTGAATATCTACAATCACCATTTCACTATATCCTGATGTTTTCATCGCAAACCCCCATGAACCCATTCCTGAAGTCACAATAGCCTGAAATGATTGCATATCTTTATAACCATAATTTAAATCATTAATACCCAATAAATCATAAACTTGTTTTAAAGGAAATAATTGTCCTGCATGTGTATGCCCAGATAATTCAAGATCAATGCCTAACTTCTTATTGAGTTTATAATCTCTTGGTTGATGATCTAATAAGATAAAAGCATGTTGATTATCAAGTGATGATATGATGTTTTTTAAAGGCTTTCTATTTTTAATTGAATAATCTTGTCTGCCAATAAGATATAATGAATTGAGTTGAGTTACTTCATCTGTTAATACATGAACCCCGACCTTTTTTAAATGAGAAATAACATGTAATTGTTTTAAAGGCTGGACACCTTGAAAACCAATTTCATGATTTCCTTCGACATAATAGACAGGACATAACTGAGATAGTTTTTTCCAAGTCTTTAATGATTGTTTAAAATCATCTTTTGTCGTTTTTTCATCATAGATATCCCCTAATAAAACAACACCATCAGGTTTAGACTTTTTTGTTTGTTCAATCAGTTTATTTAAATCTTGTGGTTTTAAAGCCGTTGATAAATGAATATCCGAAGCCACTAATAGCCTCGTCTTATCTACTTTTTTATCAATCGTGATATCATAATGTGTTGTGACAATATGATGAGCATTATAAATACCATACCCACTTATTAAAAGACCACAACAAATAATAATTACCATCTTTTTAAGATTCATCTTGAAATAATGATGATACTTCGTCTTTTTCATGATTAGTGTCACTAAATCATATAATGCAAGTATAAAGATAATATTCATCATGATAGCAAAAGTGATTCTTTGAACAATAAACAACCATGCAAGAATAACAAGTATAATTAATAAGTATTTTTTATTTTTTATCAAACGTATAAATAAATCATAACCCATCAATAAGAGTATAATGAGTTGAATGAAATCAAACCATCCCATAAAATTCACCTCATCGTTTATTATAGCATCAAAAAATAATATATTTGATATGATTTCTACCCTAGATATAACTTATCTAAAAAAACCTAAAATAAACGTAGTTATAATGATAATAACCGGAACATACCACATATTATCCTGAGTTTTGATATGACTTTTTGTTATCTTATGTATAATCCTATAACAAAAATAACCTATAACTGTTCCCATCACATTTGCAAGCAAATCATTTATGTCTGTTACTCTATATAAAGTAAATAACTGAACCATTTCTATTGAAAAAGAAAGTCCACAACCAATGAGTAGTATATTTTTTATATGTTGATATTTTTCAGCGATAAGTGGACATAAAAAACCTAAAGGAATAAATAAAATGATATTCATTAAAAATCCTAAGCTCAATCCATCAATAAATGGCATCAAATTTATATGAGGATTAAAAATACCCACTTTTAATCTTGCCATTCTTATATATTCACTAATACAAGGAATACCTACTATATTTGTTAGCATAACACATAAGTAGTAATAAAATAACAATAACAAAATCACTGTTTTCACTTTGGGCATTATTCCATTTTTCTTATAAATGATCATAACCATCATACATATAACAATGATTCCAAATAAAAAAACAGGATTAACAAAAAACATATCTTTAATGGCATCAAACATACCAAGTTGAACAGTAACACCTAATTGACTACTTAAAACAAGATTCAATATAATATCCCCCTTTTTTACCTTATCTATTTTCTAAAATCATTTTACATAAAAAATATTAAGAATATCTTAGTATAATTCTTAATATTTTTTTAATATACTTCATTGAATTCCTGCTCGTATTGAATGCAGTTTAACTTATTTAGGTGAATCAATAAAACAAAGTATTTAAAAAGTGCCATTCACTAAGAATGACACTTATTTTTGTTCTATTGATTTTATGACTTTAGCCGGTACTCCAGCAATTAAACTATTATCTGGCATATCTTTAGTGACGACACTTCCAGCCGCAATCACACAGCCTTCACCAATGGTTACACCTGGCATAACTGAGACATTGGCACCAAACCAACAATTATCTCCTACTTGAATAGGTAATGCTTTTTCCAATCCTTGATTACGACGATGATAATCTAAAGGATGATTGGCTGTATAAAAGCCACATGATGGACCAATGAAAACATGATCGCCAATATCAATTGTCGCTCCGTCCATAAAATAATTATTAATATTAATAAAAACATCATTACCTAGTTTTATATTTTTACCATAATCAGCTGTAAAAGGACTAAGTAATACTAAACCATTAGGTTCATACCCTAATATTTCTTTAATCACTTCATCTCTTTTTACGTCACTTGGTTTTAATTGATTTAATTTAAAACATAGATCCTGACATACTAATCTTTGTTGAACCAATTCTTGATCATTATTAGCGTCATACCATAATCCAGCCTTCATCTTTTCTTTTTCATCCATGTTATTCACCTCTTTATTTTTATTATAAATACTGTTTCTAAAATTGTCTAACATATCATTTTCTTCATATTTCCTTAATCAAATTGAAGTATAATACTTCTAACAAATATAAATTGTCCTAAGCAACAAAAAGTTGCGCCATAGTTGGTAGAGCAACCTACTCTAAAATAATATGATAAACATGTAAAAATGAAAGGAGAATTTCAAAAATGAATGTATATCCTGTATTTTATCTGGTATTTATGATCTGGCTTATTCTTATCGCTATTGGAGTTTATCTTCTTTATCTTATTATTAAGGCACTAAGAAAATACACTAAAGCTGCCCCAGTAAGAAAAGAAAAAGAGAAGAATGCCAAGAGTCTTGGTGAAGTTTTAAAACAACATCGTGTGACTTGTAAAATGACCCAAGAGTTTGTTGCTGAATCTTTAGGAGTAAGTCGACAAGCGGTTTCTAAGTGGGAAAGTGGTGCTTGTGCACCAAGTACAACCAACTTAATTGCATTAGGAAAACTATTTGGTGTGGCACCTGAAGAACTTCTTAAAGCAATACAGTAATGTCAAATAAAAAAAGACAAGTTATCTTTTCATGAGATTTCTTGTCTTTTTAACATTTCCACTGATATTTCTTTAAATCAACATGATATTCATCTTTTAATACGACACCCTCATTTTCTAATAACTGTGCTTGTTCATCCCATCCAGGAACAAGTCTTCCTGCATGATTAACCACTCGATGACAAGGATACTTACCATAATACGATGACATCGAAAGAATTTTACCAACTAAACGACTATTTTTTTCTCTACCTATTAATCTAGCAATCTGACCATAAGTCGCTACTTTACCTTTTGGTATTTCACTTACTGTTTCTAATACTTGATATATGATTTGTTCATCCATGAGGATTCCTCCTTGGATATTATTCTATCATATTTTTAATTAAATAGTTTTTGATTGTTACCATCAGGTATTTTAAAGAATAAGACCAATACTAAACCAACGATTAAAATAATCACCGATATCATAAATAAGATTTGATATGTAGAAACATCTAAAATCATACCGGCTATATTTTGAAAAACGATTGAACTTAAGTTTCTTAATGTTTGAACTATCGCTAATGCTGTAATTTGATGTTTTTCATCAACTAATGTACTGACTACTTTTAAGTTAATCATAATAAACAACATACCTGAAGGATGTTTTGTAAGAAGCGTGATAATAACTTGAAAGGGCATGGCTACGTTAAAGGCATAACATAAAAATTGAACAATAATCATCATATAAGCAATAATCAGTAATTTTTTATTAGCTAATTTATCCATGAATTTATGAGAAAATAAAACAATAGGTGCTTCACATAAAACAGCAAATGATAAGATTGTTGAAACTACACCTACAGCTAATCCTTCATGATGAAACATAGAAGGAATATAAGTATTAGCCATATTTGTTAGACCTTGAAATAAACAAGCGATAACAAGATAATATAAATATTGATGATTATGAATTAAATGATGATCTTTTTCATTTGTAACTTCTTTTTTAACTAAGTCATGAGGCGTTTGTGTTCCTAATAAACCTATAATACATAATATCATCGTGATGATAAAACATACAAAAATAGCTTGAGGGGCAATGAAATCATAAATTGTTCCTGCTAACCATGAACCAATAGCGTAACCTATCGTTCCCCATATTCTAATTTTTCCATATTGATAAGGTGAAGATGATGCAATCTTTTCCATAACTGGATTAGTTCCATTAATGAGTGTAAGCACAAAACTATAACCAATAATAATGGAAATAAGATGACTTGCATACATAAAATAAAGTCCACCTACCCCTGCAAGGATAAACAAGACCAGATTAACAATTTTAACATCATAACGATCACTTAACACCCCGATTACAGGTTGGGCTAACATCGAGGTTAAAAATGATGTTGAAACAACCAGCGAGACTTCACTTGCTTTAAAACCTTTATCTAATAAATAAACTGAAATTAACGCAGAAAAGACAGCCCATGATAAATAATAAAAGTTATACATTAAAAAATAACTTAAATAACTATTTTTATATTTCTTTAACATATGTTCCTCCTAGTGAAATAATTTGAGTTTTTGATTGGTTGGTACTTTAAAGAAACAAATAAGAATCATACCAATCATTGAAAAAACAAATAAAACAAGATAAAACTTCTGATAAGATAAATAATCTATCATATATCCCGCTAATAATTGAAAAACAATAGAAGCAAAACTCTTACAGGCAGATACTAAAGATAGTGCTGTATTTTGTAGTGTGGGTATTACAATGGTGGTTATGATTTTTAGATTGATCATCACAAAAGCCATTGTAGCAACGGTTTTAGTTAAAAAGACAACGATAATTTGAATCCATAAAGAAGTGATAAAACTAAAAGTAAAGAATTGAATAATTAATAAAACAAAGACACTCATGAGTAATTGTTTATTTGTAAAACGATTCATATAAAACTTCGATAATAAAATAACCGGTACTTCTGATAAAGTGGAAAAGAAAATGACAATCGAAACATCATCCATCTTTAAACCACTATATTTAAGCATCGCTGGTAAATATAAATGATGAACATTAGTCACACCATAAAATAAACATACAATGATGAGATAATAAGGAATATGTTTAATCTTAAAAACTTCTTTCATTGAAACCTTTTTAGTTTCCGTAACTTCAGGAAGCATACTTCTCGTTCCTAAAATTCCAATTACACATAATATTTCACCAATAGTAAATAAGACATATAAACTTCCTGCTCCTATATTTTGGTAAAGAAAACCAGAAATCATTGTCGCTACAGCATAACCTATCGTTGCCCATACTCTAATAGCGCCATAAGGGAATCTTGAAAGAATAGCCATTCTTTCAATAATGGGATTAGTTCCATTCGTCATCGATAAAACCAAACTATAAACTAAAGCAATAAGATAAAGATTATCTAAAAAGATAAAAATGATACTCAACATACCGGCTATTAATAAAAGTAAACTATTAACATATCTTGATTCATATAAATCATTCATCTTCCCTATTATCGGTTGTAAAACAACCGATAATATAAAAGAACAAGATACGACAAAACTTACTTGAGTTGCTTTAAAACCTTTATCCATTAAATAAACTGAAATAAAACCAGAAAAGAAAGCAACACAAAAGAAAAAGAAGAAATACATAAGGAAATAACTAAGATAACTATTTTGGTAACGTTTTAAAAAATTCATTTTATCTACTCCTTCATTTTTTATATAATAGAAAAAGAGGTGATGATATGCTTTTACAAGAAAAGATGAAAGAATATAAGTTTTCTCATAATGAACAACTCGTCATTGATTTCATTTTAAAACAACAAGAAAATATTAAAGATTATTCGGCTAAAATGATTGGTGATGAAACTTATACTGCCCCTTCTACTTTAATAAGAATTGCCCATAAATTAGGTTTTGATGGTTGGTTAGAGATGAAAGAAGCTTATTTAGATGAAGTGATTTATCTTAAAAATCACTTTCAAAATATTGATCCTAACTACCCTTTTACAAATCAAGATACAATGATGGATATAGCTCATAAGATTGTTCAATTACATATTGAAAGTACTAAAGATACTGCATCCCTGTTACATCATGATTCTTTGCAAAAAGCCATTCAAATTTTAAGAAAAGCTAAAGTTATTAAAGTCTTTGCTATCGCAAATCTTAACTATGCAGGTGAAGAATTTGTCTTCAAATTAAATCGTATTCATAAAACAGCATATATTCACTCCGTTCAGGATAACCAGTTTCAAGATGCTATTATGACGACCAAAGATGAATGTGCTATTTGTTTATCTTATTCTGGGGAAACCCCTACTTTATTAAAAACAGCCCACTTTTTAAAAGAAAATCAGGTTCCTATAATTGCGATTACCAGTTTAGGACAAAATAGTTTATCTGATTTGGCTGATGTTTCGCTTCATATCTCTACTCGTGAAAAATCATTTTCTAAGATTGCTGGATTTTCTTCATTACAATCTATTCATCTGATTTTAGATATTCTTTATTCATGTTTATTTTCATTAAACTATCAAGCTAACATTGACTATAAAATCAATGTCGCTAAACGAGTAGAATTGAACCGTGAGATTGATAATAAAATTATTGAAGAAAAATTGAAAGAAGACTAGTTCTTCTTTTTATTTTAGACATTCGTCTAAAATAGCGACCCCTTGTCTTAATACTTCACTACAATCTCTTTTTCTTTCTTGATTGATTTCTAATATACGATGGCAATGTATCGCCCCTATTTGTTCTTTAAAATCCATGGCTAAACATTTACCACAAGCATAACTTTTAAGTTTAGATTGAGGATGATCAAGACTTCCGTCACTGGTTTCTAAATAAGAGGTCAACATAGCCATTAATACTGGGATACAACATATTTCTTCTAATCCGGCAATTCCTCTGCCTAGTCCTTCTACCATTTTAAATAATTTCTTTTCATCAATATCTAAGGTATCTTGATAACAACTTAAAAAGGCTTGAGCACAGTTATAACCTTTTTTATGTAAAATCATCACTTGTTTTTCTCTATTCATTTTCTCACCTCACCTGTAGTTTAATGATTTTAAAAATTTCATAAATATAAAAAAATGAGAATGAATGACCATTCTCATTTCTTAAATGATTTTATTATCAATTTGTAAATAACATTTACATCAAACACAAATAAATAAAATAAAACATATAACAAAGAAGCATGATAATACCACAAGGCTTTCTTAATTCTTGATGTTTCATTGTACCAAACCATAAAACTAAGCCAGCTCCAACAGCAATCATTCCGTCAATAATAAATTTACTTTCAAAAGGAACACTACAAATAAGAGCCGTTGTTCCAATAACAAAAAGAATATTAAAAATATTACTTCCTACAATATTTCCAATTGCAATTCCAGCATTTCCTCTTTTTGCGGCAGTTACCGAAGTCACAAGTTCAGGGAGCGATGTCCCAAAAGCAACAATAGTAAGACCTATAAATCTTTCACTCATTCCAAAATATCTTGCAATTGCACTTGCTCCACTTACCGCAAAGTCACTACCCTTAATAACAAAAATTCCTCCAATAAGAATAAAACCAAGACATTTCCAGATAGGAACATTCTTTTCTTCATCTTGATTTTCACCATTTTTTGCCATGATAAATAAGTAAACAAGATAAGCTAAGAAAAGTATCCACAAGAATATACCTTCAATAAAGGTAATTTTCATATCAGTAATACCAAAGATAATAAGCATGATTGTAATAAAAATCATAAAAGGAATTTCATAATGAATGGTTGATTTATGTATTTTCACATTCGTTATAAGCGAGGTAATACCTAATATAATAAAAATATTTAAGATATTACTTCCTACAACATTTCCAATAGTAATACCGGCATTTTGTTGTAAGGCCGCTGTAATACTAACTGCTGCTTCAGGCATACTTGTTCCCATAGCAACAATAGTAAGTCCTATAATTAATTGGGGAATACCCAATTTTCTTGCTATGTTGGCTGCTCCCTCTACAAACCAATCAGCTCCTTTTACCAGAAAAATAAAACCTACTAATAAAATAATAATTTGTTTAATCATAACAATGACCCCCTTCTTTTTATTTTGCAGTAGGTATGAAAAAAGCGGACTCCTACTGCGTTGCAGTAAAAGTCTCGCTATTCAATCACTTTCCGAGCTATAAATTTTATAACTGTACTGACGAAGAAGTGAACCGGTTAATCGGCAAGCTACTCCCTTTTATAAATTTATTCTATCAAAATCTATTATTTCAAACAATCCTTTGATTAGATTAATTTTAAATATTTAAAAGCATGATATAAACCATCTTCATTGACATCATCAGTAATGTAATCAGCTGCTGCTTTAATTTCAGGTCCACCATTACCCATTGCTACATTATAGTTACAACATTCAAACATTGATAAGTCAATTTTAGCGTCACCAAAAGAAATCGTATCTTTTTTATCTGCGTGTAAGTAATCTAATAAGACTTCAATAGCGTGTCTTTTAGTAATACCTGTAGGTCCTAAGTCACCAAATAATGCCACTTCTCCTTTACCTCCCCAAGTATTCGCTACTAAATGAGGAAAGTCTTTTTTAGAATCTAAATGATCTTGATATGTTCTTAAAATAAAACTTATTTTATTGACATCATCACGGTATAAATCTTGACCTTGTAAGTGAATAAAACCATCAATAAAGTGTTGAGCCGAAGTTTTGGCATCTTCTAGATTAGCCCCTTTACCTCGAGCATATTTCACCATTGTTTCTGGTCCTTGTTCTAACATATAGTCATTACAATACATCCCACTATTGGCTTCTAAATAAAAACCAATATGTCTTTCATTACACCAATCAACAATATTCTTTACATCCTCTTTTGATAAACCTTGGTGCATGACCACATGTCCTTGATCTTCTACATACGCTCCATTACCACCAATCATCCCATCTAAATCACATAAATCTCTTTGTAGAATTTCAGCTTTAGAACAACCTGTACAAATATAGACTTTATGTCCATTCGCCCTAGCCATATCTACTGCTTTTCCAGCTGATGCTGGCATTTTTGCTTCATAATCAATTAATGTTCCATCTACATCTAAAAATACAATTTTACCCATATTTCTTTCTCCTATATTAATTTTAAATATTTAAAAGCATGATATAAACCATCATCATTAACATCACTGGTTACATAATCAGCTGCCGCTTTAATCTCTGGTCCACCATTACCCATAGCTACATTATAAGCGCAACATTCAAACATTGATAAATCCACTTTTGCATCACCAAAAGAAATCGTATCTTTTTTATCTGCATGTAAATAATCTAATAGGACTTCGATAGCATATTTTTTATTGATACCTGTTGGTCCTAAATCGCTAAATAAAGCCAATTCCCCTTTACCGCCCCAAGTATTATGTGCTAAATGAGGGAAATCTTTTATCGCATCTAAATGATCTTGATAATCTCTAATAATAAAATCTATTTTATTTACATCTTCTCGATAAAATTCATCACCATGAATTAAAGTAAATGAACCAATAAATTCATTTGCTTTTTCTTTAGCTTGCGATAAATCAGCCCCTTTACCTTGACCATATTTAACCATAACATCAGGTCCATCTTGTATCATTTGATCATTACAGTAAACTCCACTGTTTGTTTCTAGATAAAAGGCGAGGTTTCTATCTCGACACCACTGCACTACTTTTTTTACTTCTTCTAAAGGCATAGCACGATGCATAATGACTTGATCATGATCTTCTACATATGTTCCATTACCTAAAATCATGCCATCTAAATCACATAGATTTCTTTGTAGAATTTCATCTTTAGAACATCCTGTACAAATATAGACCTGATGACCATTGGCTCTAGCAATATCTACTGCTTGCCTAGCCGATGCTGGTAATTTTGTTTCATAATCAATTAATGTTCCATCTACATCTAAAAACACTATCTTACTCATTTTTGTTTTCTCCTTGTTGTCTATTATCTTTATTATATCGTAATTAACTTTAATTGAATATGTCATTTCAAGAAGTAAAAAAAGAAATTCCTTACAGAATTTCTTTTTTTATGCTTTCTATGTCTTTAGAATCTAATAACATATCAAATACTAAATCATATTCATCTAATGTAAGATCTTGTAAAAAATCATCATTATATCCAGGATAAGATTTATGAAAATATTTCAAAACCATTTCCTTTTTGGCATTTTTTCTTTCAAGACCTCTTTCTAAGGCTTTAGACCATTCTTCAAATTCAATCATTTCTTCATCTGATAATAAGATATCTTCTCGATTATAACGCTTAAATTTTCTTTCCATAATCTTAATCACCTCTTTTTATTATAGTCATTATAAAACCAAATTACATATTAAAACAAGCCTTGATAAGGATCATATCTAAAATGATGTATAGTTTTATCAAAAAAGTTGATACAAACTTTTATTCTTAATTATCAAGTATCATGCCTAATTACAATATTTGAACATAAAAACAGGAATGTCACCCCCGCCAATATGGGCGAAGGAACATTCCTGTCTACAATTATTATAAAGAAAATTAAATAAGTAATCAATTCTTAGTAGACAGTCGAAAATATCAACTTTATTTTCTACATTTAATCAATATCTTACTTACCTTCATATTATTTCACTTTCATAAATAAGTATGAATGTTATACTTATAGTAAGGAGGAAATATAAAATGAGAAAAGACTTAGGAGATAAAATGCAGTTTATGCCTTTACCAGTATTAATGATTGGTACTTATGATGAAAATGGAAAAGCAAATGTAATGAATGCTGCCTGGGGTGGTGTTTATGATTACAATCAAATTATGATTTCACTTTCTAAACATAAAACAACAGATAATCTAGAATTAAAGAAAGCTTTTACTGTTGCTTTCGCAACAAAGAAAACAGAAAAAATTTCTGACTACTTTGGTGTTGTTTCAGGTAATAAAGAAGATAAAATAGCTAAATCAGGTGTTCATGTTATTCATGGTAGTAAAGTAGATGCACCTATTATTGAAGAATATCCTTTAACATTAGAATGTACTGTTGAATCATTTGATGATGGTATTTTAATTGGTAATGTAGTTAATGTATCAGTAGATGAAGATTATTTAGATGATCAAGGAAAAATAGATGTAGATAAGATGGAAATTATTGCTTTTGATATGATTTCTAATACTTATCGTGTATTAGGAGATGTTGTTGGTAAAGCCTTTAAAGATGGTTTTGAATTATAATATAAAAAAGTAAGGGATGCAAATGGAAAAGACACCAGTTGTTACAAAAGAATTTATTAAAAAATATATACATAATGGTAATTATTATAGGGGTGGATGTATTAAAGATTTCGCTAAAAAGAATCATCTTACAATAATTGAAGCCACTGTTATCATTGATGATTTTACAAAACAAAATCAACAAATAATTGATGAAATGACTAAGAATTCTTTAACACCTCATCATCATTATTTATTAGTACTTGTCATTGAAATCATCATTGGTATCTATTTTGTAACACAAAACTATCATTATAAATCGCTATTTAGAATAATAGGATTAGGTATCACAATGGGTTTTTTATTCTTTATCATTACTATCTTTTTATGGGGCTTTTGGGATATGCTTACAGGAAAGATAACCTATCAACCTACAGTTAGTAAACAATCAAATATAAATCAAAAGAAAAAGTATGGTGCTAATCATTGTCCAAAGTGTGGCAGTACCAACATTTATTTATATGATGATGCTCCAGGAGGATATGATTATATTGAACCTGGATGTATGAATCCTAATCATTATAAAGATGTCAAATATTTTACAAGTGTACAGCATTTTAAAGATGATTTCATGGATCCAATGTATAATGCTCAATCTTTTAAAATAAAAAGAAAAAAGAAAGTGACTTCTAAAAGTAAAGTCACAGCTGCTCTTTTAACTGGTGGTATGTCTATTCCTTTTACTAAAGGGATTAAAAAGAAAGTATCTAGTGAATGGGCATGTAGAGATTGTCATTATCACTGGTATAAAAAATAAAAATTATAAAAGAAGTATGGGTTATCCCCACACTTCTTCTGCTATTTCTTTAACTAATTTTAATTTAGCCCATTGTTGTTCTTCTGTTAATTTATTACCAATTTCACAAGAAGCAAAACCACATTGTGGACTTAAATATAATCTATCTAAAGGAACATATTTAGAAGCTTCATGAATTCTTCTGATTACTAATTCTTTATCTTCTAAATCTGGTCTTTTTGTTGTAATTAAACCTAAGACCACTTTTTTATCTCCTGTTACTTGTCTAAGTGGAGCAAAGCCACCAGAACGTTCATCATCATATTCTAAGAAATAAGCATCTACATTTTCTTTACCAAATAATAGATCAGCAACACCATCATAAGCACCTGAACTAAAGTAAGTAGAATGATAATTACCTCTACATACATGTGTATTAATCATTAAATCTTTTGGTGCCTGAGCTACAACTTGATTATTTAAATCTAATAATAATTCTTTATATTTTTCTAATGCTTCTCCAGTTCTACCAGTTAAGCCAACTGCTAGTTTAGGGTTAACCATACCACCCCATACACAATCATCAAATTGTAATTGATGACATCCTGCTGCGTAGATTTCATTAACAAATTCTACATATCCTTTGACTACATCACTAGCAAAAGCTTCTTCACTACCATAGATTTCTAATGTTTTATCTAATAAATCAGCACCTGTAAAGAAAGCATAGAATTGTCCTGGTGAAGGAATAGTTTGTTTAGCAACAGTATTTTCATCTTCTAATGCTTTAACAAATTTAAAGTGTTCTACAAATGGATGGTTTTTAACAGAAATTTTACCTGTCATATATGTATCATCAATCATGGCTGCTTCACCATCAAATGTTTGATTACCATCAATTGTCTTTTTATGTTCTACCCCATTAAATCCCCACATAAAGTCTAAATGCCAAGTTGAACGTCTAAATTCACCATCAGTAATTGTATGATATCCTAATTCTTTTAATTTATTAACTAATTCAACAATACATTCATCTTCTACTTGAGTGAGTGCTTCTTTAGTTATATTTCCTGCTTCAAAATCTTTTCTTGCTTGTTTTAATCTATCTGGTCTTAAAAAACTACCTACAAATTCATATCTATTTAATTGACTCATTATATTCATTCCTTTCGTATTCATCATTATTTTATCAATGGAATAAATAGATGAGTAATATATTTTTTATATATGTTGGTATAGGTTGAGACTATGGCTAATTTTGTTATATTTTTCATAATAAATGCAATGAATGTACTAATTTCTAGTATAATAAAAAGATAAATAAAATATCTATCTTTTCATTGTATATACCTTAATTTTATCACTAAAAAGGGAACCCTTATTTGCCCTAGCTCATTAATTCTTTAAAAGAAATTGAACATATTTCATCTGTTATAATTCTTGATTTCATCTTACGTTTTAACTTAAAACATGCTTTAATATATTTTTTTGACCAAGTTGTTTTATTCTTAATTTTAGCAGATTTAGGATGTTCTTCGCAAAATTTTTTGAACTCTTTTAACCAATATTTATTCATATTTAATATTGAGGAATAAATATCAAACAGTTCTTCATTATTAAATACTTGTGTATCTTTATTTTTTAAATATTCATTAAGGGCTTTTAAAAATTCTCTCCATTCATCCTCTTTAATTTTCTCATTTTGAATACCAATCCAATCAAGAATTCTAGGATCATTATCTATAATGGTTCTGTCTAGCAAACTTTGCCACTGTCTCCACGATAGTTTTTCAACTACATCTACATCAATTGTTGAAAGCACAAAACATTGCTCATAAAAGCTTCTTCTTGAGGAATTTTTTCCTTCATCACGTTTTCTATCTATATTTGAAGCTAAAATTTTTATTTCATCCCAAAACCTTCTTCTTTCATAAACTGGTATATCATATTTTTCTAAAAATTCTCCTAAAATTAATCCTAAGTTATATTTAGACATAACTCCTTTTCCAAATCGTTCCTCGATATCTGTCTCAATTTCGGGAATTTCTTTTTTTAATGCGTTAAGTATATCATCAACAGATGCCTTTTCTTTTGAAGAAAGCATACCATCATAAAATATTCTTCCTTTACTATCAATTGTTACTAATTTACTCATAGCACTCCTAACTTATACTTTTATAGTATATATCTTCAATTTTGTTAATTATATTATTCGCTGCATCTTGTGGATCCATATCTGTAAATTTTTTATTATCCACATCAAACATATCAAATTTACCTTCATCTAAGTATAGCAAAACATATTGTTTTAACATTTGTTCTCGTAGATATTCATGCTGTAGCTCTGGATAATCTGATAATCTTGTATATGCTATATGTCCAACATTTAAAATTATTACTCTATTATCACCTGCTTCACACCACGATCTTTTTGGATTATCTGGTAAATCTTGACTTTTTATATCAAATGCATCATTTTTTCCATTCTTTTCATCAGAATTTAAGTAAAATTTCAAATAGTAAAAAGTAATTTTATCCCCTTTTTCATACATATCATCATCGTCATTAGCAATTAAAGTTGCACGTAATTCCAAAACACCCTTTTGTATATATTTTTCATATACCTCTTTAGAGAATTTAATTTCCTTTATAGGTTCTGTTATTACTTCTTCAAACGGCATCATTAAACCTTCAAATGATGCTACATGTTCAATCATTTGATTCATCGGATCAGTTGCATTATGGACTCTAATACTTAATTTATAGCTAAGGGGTTGATTTCTTTTATTTTCCAGCCTATATGTAATATTTTTTAAGGATTCACCATAATTAACTCTCCTGCTCTGTTCATTTGGAAACTCACATGAATGAACTGTCATTTTTACTATTTCTCTTGAATTATCTGGTTTATCAACATCATAAAAGAATGGTAATTCCTTATTTTTTTCCTTATTACTTCCAATTACTTTTACTTTAATTACTATTCTATTTTCTGAATATTGTCTCGAGTTTATTGATGTTACTTTGTGTCTTATTACCTCGTCATGAATATTGGAAGGATTTATAGATATTTCGTTATTGTAAATATTTGAAATACTTTCGTGTGTTTTTGCGTCAATTATATTAATACTAATATCAAATTTCTTTTTAGTTAAATAAGAATTTGATATTCTTATACAAAATGAAATCATGTCATTAGATGTTACTTTCTCTGTCCCAGCTTGAGGATAAGATATATTCTTTAATCTCACATCAAAATTTGATTTTTGAGGACCTTTTCCTAAATCCTCAAATCCTAAGCTATCAAATAATCCTTGTATATCCTCTGCAATTTCTTGTAATTCTTGTTTTAATTTTCTATCCTCAGACTCACGATCTTTAATATATCCCCATCCTATAAGCAAGTCTTTGAATTTTTTATTTGTGTAGTTTCTTAAATTCTGAAATTGTCTCCTTGTTTTTTTATATTTATTAACGCCAAAATGAACAGTATCTTCTATTTCTGCAAGCTCTTCTTCCCATGATTCATCAACCTCAATATAACCCCAAAATTTCTTATTAATTTTGGATGGAATATCTTTTAAATCAATCTCTCCAATTTTCATACCTTTCCTATAATAAGATATACCTTGCCAAATGTTTTTACCATCTTCAAAAACATATAGTCCAAAATGTTTTACACGATAACTAGTATCAGAATACTTCTCAGGTGATTCTAATTCAAACACTTTGTTACCATTCTTATAATTATCAGGCAAACCCACAGGTACACCATTAACTGAAATACATGAATCTTGAGGCAATCTTTCTATTATTAACCACCAAGACTCTTGAATGTATTTTATTATCTCACCCGAATTAATTGAATCCATTAATTCTTTTTTTGGATTAACAATAATCACTCTTGTCCCAACAGTGGTTTTATTTTCTAGTCCTAATTCTGACTTAATAAACCTTTTGGCTTCTTCATTTTCAAATGCCTTTTTATGAACTTGACCCGCTTTATTATGATTTGCTATATAAATACCATCTTCTCTTAAGGAATCAAAATAATACGTATAATCATTAGAGGCTACTGAATATACACTTTTCCCAGCACCAAAAAGACCTCCTCCAGTTGTATTACCACCTGAATTAAACATAGATGTAAACCTAGCAAGTCTCTCATTACTTCCTAATGAAATATCTTTTTCCATATATTTATTTATATCATCAGTAGACATATTTTTCCCAGTTAACCCCTGTGTTCCAAAATCTTCTACTATAACATATACACCTTTTTCATTTTTAACTACCGAAATATCACACTTCCAATTTTTCCATTTTTTGGTTTTACGCGCTCCAACCGCATTTTGTATAGCATCTTTTTGAAAACCATTTGGAAAAGAAACTCCTGCACCTTCATAGGCTCCTATTATCCAATTTACACTATTTTTGTAGTTTTGTGGAATTTGTGAAAGTTCGTTCATATTATTAGTCCTCCAAAGTGAATTTTGTATTCTTTCTACAATCAACCTTACTAAACTTCTTTTTTGCTTCCTTTAATTCTAATTCAATTGCATTAAATATTTTATCTACGTCTTTTGATGTATATTCATACGTACTAGTATTTGAACAATTTGATAGCAATTGAATCATATCTATTATTTTATTTGTTCTTGCTTCAGCCAATCTAACAAATCTATCTCTTTTTGTTTCAGTATTATGCATATTTCCACCTCATTTAGAATATATCTTACAATTTAAAGATATCATATTATAAAATTATTGTATATATATTTTTCATATATTTGTAATATTTTTCATATATTTTAATATTATCGGATTATAATGGTTTATTTTATTTATAATTAATGTATAATTAATCATGAGAGGTATTTAATATGTGGAAAAATTTAAATAAAGAAAAAAAAGATGAGTATAAAAGAATGATTTTGGCTTTTTCTAGCTTAACTGAAATGTTTTCTCAGAAAAACAATAACAATAACACTCTTTTAACTCCAATAATTAATTCAAAATTTCAAGAAACAATATTTCAAAAAGTATTTGGGGCATCGGCAGAAGATATATCCAATACTTCCTTCGATGTTGCCCTAAAAGAAAAAAACAAAAAAAATCAAGAGACTAAATACTTAATTGGTATCAAAACATTTGGATTTAGCTCAAACTATCAAAAAGTGGCCCAATTTAAAGCTCAAAATGACTTATGGTCACCATTAATTAATACTATTAATAAAAATTCTTTAAATAAAACAAAAGAACAAATAAATAAAATAAACAACAATATATATTTAACTCTTGCTAAAAATATAGCTAAATTACGTAATCAAAGAATTCAATCATCAATAGCAAATATTAAAGGATTTAATATCCATGAAAACGATAATGTAGAAGCTATTTATCATGTACTAATGCCGTCAAATAAAAATCTAAATTCCAATACAAATGGTACTGCACAAATTCATGTTGGTGAAACTCCCTATACTCTCATTGATATTAATAATTTAAAAATAATAGGCTGCACAGGGAAAAGTCATCCATCAAACTTTGAATTCACTGATGGGATACATAAGTATAAATATACATCTGCAGATTGCCAATTATATATGGATTTTGATAATACTAATATCGTCAAAGAATCATGGAACGTACAATATGCGCAAAATGCTTATGACATTTTTGCAAAAATCGCTGAATATGCTGATAACTTCAATTTGGAAATAGGTACAAATGAGATTATAGAATCCTATTCATGGAAAATTACTAACAAAAATAACGAAGTTGAATTATTCAGTGGATTTAATTCATTTTATGGTGTTGGTTCTAAATCGCCAATCTCACAAAGAAAACGTAACTTAGATAAATTTAAAAAACAATTTATAAGAGAACTCGATACGATAACATATAATAAAATTATTTCATATATTGAGCACTATCTCTTTTCTGAAGCCAAAACTAAAGATGCTAAGATTTGTAAAGCAACTGAAAGAAAAAAATTTATTGATTTCATTTTACAACAAAAAAATAAAACATTAACAAACGAAACTTTAAAATTATTATTTAGACCAAAAAATGAATTATACATTCCAATCCCTAATTCTTTTAAATTTCATAGTAATTATCCTAATTTTTTTGGAGACAATACACTTGAATTTGATAATAAGAAAAATATAATCACAAACCCAGCAAATAGAGAATTTAATTTAATATTTGAACCATCTGGAGACTCAATAAAAGCATATATTACGCAACAAGCAGGAAAAGCAATTGAATCAGTTAAAAAACAAACATATTTAGGAGAATGGATCCTAAGAAATGTATTCCAATTAGAAGAATATGAGCCACTGACAGTTACCAAATTAAATGAACTTGGTATTAATGGTATAAGACTATATAAAACTTCTCAATCAAGTGATATTCATATTTCATTTATATGGATCGATTCAGATAATCCACCTGAAGATTATTTTGTATAAACAAATCAATCTATAATAGTCAAATATATTAAAAAGTCTGACCACAAAAAGTGATCAGACTTTTATAATAATTCTATGTATTTTTGTTTCCTTAGCTCTTCATTATTTACTATTAAATCAATATCAGAAATTGTAGCACCATCTTTTATTAAAACCCTAACTAATTCTATAAATTTTGAATCATCTAATTTTGAATTAACTAATTTATCATTTAATGATAAAGAATCAAATATATTGATTGCTATACGTTCAATTACGGGAACAACAACTGAGTTTCCTGCTTGTTTGTAAAGGCGTGCGTTACTTTGATCTGGTAAATGAAAATTTTTCGGAAATCCCTGCACTCTAAAGCACTCCAATGGTGTCAATTTTCTAATACGGTTATCATCAGTTAATATTAATGGTACATTATGACCACCAGTTCCCATATTAGCTGTTAATGTTGGAACAACATTACTTTTATTTTCCCTTACGTACTTCCTTCTCCATTGGTAAATACTATTATGATTTGTAATATCTCTTTCCAAGATATCATAAAATTTACATTTATCAGCTGAATAGTAATATTTTTCGTCTACCTTTTCTGAAAAATCAATAACATTTCTAATCGAATTAGTTAATTCAATAGGCATTGGCATAGAAAAATGTTCTTTATCTTTTTCATCTCTAAACGCTACAATATATATTCTCTCCCTATTTTGTGGAACATTACCATATTCACATGCATTTAATACTCTATAGTCACATTGATAGCCTAGTAAATTTAGTTGTTCACAAATTACTCTAAAAGTTTTCCCCTTATCGTGTCCTACTAAATTTTTTACGTTTTCAAACAGTGCAACTCTTGGACGTCTAGCCTTCATTATTCTAATTAGTTCAAAGAATAAATCTCCGCGTCCCTGATCATCTTTAAAACCTTGTTGATATCCAGCTATACTAAATGCTTGACAGGGAAAACCTCCTATCAATATATCAAAATCTGGTATTTCATCAGGTTTCACATCATGAATATCTCGACAATCTACTTTTAAATCAAAATTCATTTCAAACGTATCTGCCACGTAACGATCAATTTCATTAGCATATACTGTTTCAAAACCTGCTCTTTCAAAGCCTAAATCAATTCCACCAACACCAGCAAAAAAACTAGCCACTTTATATCCCATCAAAATCACCATAAACATGTTAACACATATCGCGGCACGCCGCAATTGTTTTCGTATTCATTTTAAAATTTCACTTACTTCTGTTTTTTATAAATAAATTCTGATATCATTTTCTTAAGAGGTAATCTTATGAACAAATATACATATTCAAAACAACGGAACAAAGCATATTACTATAACGATATATCAGAATTTATTAAAGATGATGCAAGAGAAATTTTACATTCATTAATTCAACATTCATTTAAACAGTTTGATGATACAAACAAAGAGCAAAATGATGCTTGGAAATCTCAAATACAAGAATTACAATCAAGATTAAAAAAACATGGTATAGAAGGCGATATTATATTTGAATATGATATTATTCGATTGGGCAAAAGAATAGATGTCATTCTTTTAATTAGACATATGGTTTTCTCACTTGAATTTAAAAATGGAAAATCTGCTTTTACAGCTCTTGATGCCCAACAAGCAGAAGATTATGCTATTGATATAAAAAATTTTCATAAAGAATCTGAAAATTTATATGTTTGTCCAATATTAATTGCCACTGATGCTAAGCCATATACGAAGCAACAAACAATAGGACATTATCCAGACAAACAAATATATCTTCAAAGAGAAAATATAGAAACATTAGTTCCAAAGGTTAACAAGATTATAAACACATATGGAACAAATGAAAAAATTGATTTTGATAAATGGTTTAATTCGCCTTATTACCCCACTCCTACCATTATTTCGGCTGCAGTAGAAGCTTATAAAACTCATTCATTAACAGAAATTGCAAACTCGGAAGCAGGTCAAGAAAACATTGATGCTTGTGAAAAACAGATATCTAGACTAATAAGAGAAGCAAAAGAGAAAAGTCAGAAATATATCTGCTTTGTCACAGGTGTACCAGGTGCGGGAAAAACACTTGTTGGTCTAGACGTAGTTGCAAAAAGTTTAGATAAAGACAAATCCGAACTAAGTGTTTATCTTTCAGGAAATGGACCATTAGTGGATGTGCTAAGAGAAGCATTAAAAATAAGTTCAAAATCTGAGGGACTCAAATCAAAACAAACTGACGCTTCAATTAATGCGCTAATACAAAGTAGTTTTGGCTTTAAACGTGATAATGCTACTTCAGATAAGCCTACAGCTGAAAAAATCTTAATATTCGACGAAGCTCAAAGAGTTTGGAATAAAGAAAAAATGTCTAAAAAGCACAATGATGATATGTTACGTGTAAGTGAACCACACTTATTAGTTGACATCATGAATAGACATAAAAAATGGGCAGTAATCGTTTGTCTTGTTGGATTAGGACAAGATATATACGATGGTGAAGTAGGCATAAATGAATGGTTTAGAACATGTATAGAGGATTTCAAAGAATGGCATATGTTTTATTCACCAAAAATATTCACTCAAATAGAAGATAAAAATATAGACAAAAAATCAATATTAAATTGTACTCGATGTCATCCACTAGAGCATTTGCACTTATCTACATCAATAAGATCTTTTAGATCAAATAACCAAAGTAAATTTGTCGATAGTTTGCTAAATAACGATATAGAAAATGCATCAAATTATTATAACGAAATAATCAATAAATACCCTATTTATATTACACGAAATATCAACCAAGCAAAAAAATGGGCGCACTCGCAGGTTAGAGGTTCACAAAGGTGTGGAATTCTTGCTTCAAGTGGTGCACAAAGGCTCAAATCGGAAGGAGTCTATGTTCCTAAAGATATTAATCACGTAAAGTGGTTTTTAGCTGAACCAAATGATGTAAGATCTTCAAATATGATGGAAGTTGTTGCTAGCGAATTTAAAGTACAAGGATTAGAAATTGATTGGGCAGTTGTTTGTTGGGATGCTGATCTTAGAAGAAAATCTGATAAATTTGATTGGGATTATTACTCATTTAGGGGAACAAAATGGAATAAACGCAATAAACCAGAATTACAGCGTTATCTAATCAACTCATATAGAGTACTATTAACAAGAGCTAGGCAAGGTATGGTACTGTTTGTTCCTAAAGGCGTTGACCCCGAAGAAGATCCCACAAGAAATAGTTTGTTTTATGAAGGAATATATAAATATCTTAAATCATGCGGTATTAAAGATTTACCAAAACAATAAAATTGAAAATAGCATATATAATAATAAAGGGATATACTATTGATATATTAATATACGTAAAGATAAGGGGTGAATATATATGCTAATGGAAATCTATTTAAGTGAAGAAAAAGCAAATAAAAATAATATTGATTTAGATGAATGTTATCAAAAGATAGATAAGTATTTTAAATCACGTGGCGTAAAGATTGTATCAAGAGGTATTTATAAAGGTGTTAGAAAAGATTTTGAAACTTTTGCTATTGCACAAGGATCATTACCTGATACACCATGGTTTTTAAAAGTAGTAGATCAATGGTATATAAGTTATTTTGGAGATGGACCTGAAAGCCCAGAATATAGGTCAGATGCATTAGACTCTTATTATCGAATTACTAAACAAACAAATGAATACATTAGAAAGCAAAAAGTCTATTATTGACAACTGGTACTCAGTTGATTAAAATGTAGATGCATAAAAAAATATACTGAGTATATTTTGTAAGGACTGTGTAGCAATACATCGTCCTATTTTTTTATATAAAATGTAATTATGTAGTCTAACTTTATATTATCCATTTTCTCATAATCTATATTATAATAAGAAAAAGGAGAATGATTTTATGGAAGAATTTATTTTATCAATAGATCAGGGAACAACGAGTACTAGAGCTATCTTGTTTGATAAACAAGGAAAACTAAGATACTCATCACAAAGAGAAATAACACAATATTTCCCTCATCCTGGTTGGGTAGAACATGATGCTTTAGAAATCTATCAATCAGTCATAGAAGTTGTACAAAGTTTATTCATTGAAAATAATATTAAAGCAAACCAAATAAAAGGAATTGGTGTTACAAACCAAAGAGAAACAACTGTAGTATGGAATAAAAAAACAGGTCAACCTATTTATCATGCTATTGTCTGGCAATCACGTCAATCTCAAGATATATGTGATCAACTTATTCAAGAAGGATATAGTGAATTTATACAAAATAAAACGGGTTTACTTATTAATCCTTATTTTAGTGCCAGTAAGATTAAATGGATCTTAGAACATACTCATGAAAACAAAGATGATTTATTATGTGGTACGATTGATAGTTGGTTAGTATGGAAATTAACAGGTGGAAAGGTTCATGTAACTGATTATAGTAATGCTTCTAGAACATTACTTTATAATATTTATGATTTTAAATGGGATGAAGAATTATTAGATTTATTTTCTATTCCTCAATCTATGTTACCAGAAGTAAAGGATTCTTCTTGTATATATGGTTATAGTGATGAATCTTTACTTACTGGTTTACATTTTAAAGCCCCTATATGTGGTATTGCTGGTGATCAACAAGCATCCTTATTTGGTCAAACATGTTTTCATCATGGCGATGTTAAAAATACATATGGCACAGGATGTTTTATGTTAATGAATACCGGACATCAACCTGTTCATTCTAAAAAAGGCTTACTTACAACAATCGCATGGGGCCTTCATCATCAAATTACTTATGCTTTAGAAGGATCCGTCTTTGTCGGTGGTAGTGTTATGCAATGGCTAAGAGATGGTCTTCATCTCTTTGATAATGTAGCTTGTAGTGAAGAAATGATTAAAGATTTAAAAGATAATGAAGGGGTTTATTTAGTTCCTGCTTTTGTGGGTTTAGGTACCCCTTATTGGGATAATGATGTAAGAGGGACATTACTAGGTCTTACAAGAGGAACAACTCAAGGCCATATTATCCGTGCCGCTTTAGAATCCATTGCATATCAAAGTAAAGATGTCATTGAAACTATGAAAGAAGAATCTAAACTAACATTAGATCACTTATTTGTTGATGGTGGTGCTACTGCCAACCACTTTTTGATGCAATTTCAAAGTGATATGCTCAATACTCAAATACTGATTCCTCAAGTAAAGGAAACAACGGCGTTAGGTGCTGCTTATCTAGCAGGACTCGCTATTGGTTTTTGGAAAGACCAAGAAGAAATAAAACAACTTCATACTATTTCTACAACCTATAAACCTAGCATGTCTTTAAAACAACAAACTCAAAACTATGAAGGTTGGAAAAAGGCTATTGCTGCAACAAAAGTATTTAAATAACCAAAAAGCTTGTATCCAAATACGATACAAGCTTTTCTTATTTAACCATGTCTCTTACAAATTCAACAACTTCGCTATTTTTCTCTTGAATATCTGAATCATTCATCATCTCATCTAAAGTCATCCAATAATAATGTTTATTATTAATAACAAAATTATCCTTTTCCATCATGGGCAATAATGGCTGAATAGTCATAATATATAATTTATGATTATAGACTCTATTTTCATTGTGACTTACAGAATACTTTTCCTGTATTCTAGAAGCAATATATTGACAAGATAAAGATGATACGTCTATATCTAAATCTTTACTAACAGCATTAAGAATAAACTGTTCATTATTTACTTTTTGTGTTTTATAATTTAAAAACAGTTTACATTGCCATCTTTCATCATCATATAGTAAATAATGTTCACTATGTTTAATGATAACAAGAGAATGATTATGCTGTATGAGATTTAAATTGTTTATATCAACTATTAAATTTTCATGGTCATATTTTTTCATCATACTTCTTTTTCCTATCTTCATTAAATATATTATTCCAATAAGAATAAATATAGTCTTGATTTGATTTCCAGATAGTAACCCAATTTGATCATATTGCGCTGTTAAAACAGACAATATAAATGATACTGCTGCTATCCATGTATCAAAAGTTACTTGATTTCCTATATAATCCCTTTTTTTCTCTACTAGTAATTCTAAATCCTTTGTATCTATTAATAATCTCATTGCTTTATTAATCTTTCCAAAATTATAACTTAATCCCCAACAATATACAAGAAATATAGTTTTTAGGGTATCGGATTAATTAATAATTTCACCTCCCATATTTATATATAAAATATAAGTTATTTTTTCTTCTATTTATTAAAAAAAAGGTTTTTGGTTTGATTTTCTTCAACTTTTTTTAGTTCTTTCGTAACAGCCTCTTGAGAATATTTTCTCTAAGCATCGTCAATTTAATATTTTGCTCTTTGACCATCTTCTTTAGTTTGATCAAAACTTCTCATTATAATATGCTCCTTATCTTATATGTATATTATTTTAAGCATATTAACTATTATAATAAATATATTCTTTTATGACTCATTATTCATCTTTTCTAAAAATGCACGTATTGTTGTTACATATTCATCTACATTAAGAACAGTAGAAAGATGCCCTCCAGATATATATTTGATTTCTGGTTGATGCATAAGCTGAATAAGATCTTCTTGCATCTTGCCTGAAAAGAAATCTTGGTTTGGAAGAATAAGCAATATTTTACCTTCTAATGCTTTAAAATCATCTTTAGTAACTGGAATTTGATTCATAACATCAGCTAACAATCCTGTAATATGAACATCTTTTTCTTTAGTGTAATCTTTAAAAATGGTTTCAAACATATCTCTAGCATAGTTGATTTGTTCTTGACTTTCTCCTCGAATATGCCCCATTCCTAATTTAATAAGTCTTGGTTTTAATTTCTCATAGTTACAATGTTTCATATAAAATAACATGATCGGTGCAAAAAAATATTTCTTTTTAAGACTCTTAATTGTATTAGCGTCTAATCCGCCGGTAGAGATTAAAACAAGTCCTCCCACTTCTTGAGGATATTTTTGCACGTAGATTTGAGCAACCATCCCACCATCACTAGCACCAATAAATATAGGATCAATAATGTTAAGCTTGTTAAAAAAGGCATGTATTCCTGTTACTAACTCTTGATTTGTTTTCAATGTTTGGGGATAGTCAAAGAGTAAAACTTGATAATCTTGAGCTAAATTATCTACATACTCCATCCACATTTCTAAAGTATTCATTCCCCCATTTAACATCACTAATGTTTGACTATTCTTATTTTCGCTTAATACATACTTAAATGTATTACCATCAATATTTATATTTTTATATGTATGGCTTGCTTGAAATGACTTTAAATCTTGAGAATATGACATATCGTTTTCCCCTTTCATAATTAAATAGCATTAGTTAGTCATATCTAACCAATGCTATTTTAACATATCTTGAACATAATTTCTTTAGTCTTATAGACAAAAAAGCTATTCTTGAATTTATATTTATCGGCAAAAATATGAATATTTAACACGATGTATTTGATGTTTTTTTGCTGATAAAGGAAAAAACCTTTAGTTAAACTAAAGGCTTTTTATCATAACAAACTGATATGGCTTTAAGGTTTTATCTTGATAATTGTTATAGTTATCTAGTAAGATATGTCCTTTTATATCAGGAATATCTTGAATCTTATTTGTAAAGTTACATAAACATATGATTTCTTCACCTTGATATAGACGTTTATAACCAATGACTTCATCATTCGTTTCTAATTCTTTAAAATCACCATAAATAAGTGTATCTTCTTGTTTTCTAATAGAAATCATTTGTTTATAGAAATGATAGATTGAATGAGGATCATGGATTTGACTAGCTACATTGATTGTATCTTGACTCCCTGTCATTTTAATCCATGGTTGCTGATCACTAAAACCACCATATTCACTATTATCCCATTGCATTGGTGTTCTGGTATTATCTCTACTTCTTAAATTAAGAAAATGCATCGCTTCATCTTTACTGAAGCCTTCAGCTAAAGCTCTTTGATATTGTCCATGACTACCTATGTCATCAAATTCATCAATGCTAGTTCTTTCAAAGTTTTCCATTCCTATTTCTTCACCTTGATAGATAAATGGTGTCCCTCTTAAGTTAAAGAACATTCCCGCTAACATAGTTTGACTATAATAAGAATGATCTTTTTTATCTAAGATAAATTTATTAATTGCTCTTGGTTGATCATGATTCTCTAAAAAGCTTGCAATCCAACCTAATTTTTGTACTTCCCTTTGACTCGTAAATAACAATTCTTTAAATTGTTTTATCGTCCAATTTTGTCTTCTAAACCATTCTTCATCTTCACTAATATCAAAATTACAATAATTAAAATCAAACATCATTGAAAAACAACCTTGTTTGCCAATAAAGATACCTAAATCAGAATACTTAACACCTACAGCTTCAGCTACTGTCATACAATCATATTCAGCGAAAGTTTCTCTTTTTAATTCATCAAAAAATACTTCTATTCCTGGTTGATTTCTAGCATAGGCAAAACAAGCACTTAAACCATCTTGTCCATCAACTGGTCCATCTAAATATCTTTGATCTTTTTTAATAAAGTTGATCGCGTCTACTCTAAATCCGGCAATTCCTTTTTCTAGCCACCAGTTAATCATCTTGTATAATTCTTGTCTTAATTTCGGATTCTCCCAGTTTAAATCAGGTTGTTTTTTTGAAAAAGAATGAAAATAATATTCATCTCTTCCTTCCACCTTTTGCCATACTGAACCTCCAAATACCGATCTCCAGTTATTGGGTTCTTTCCCATTTACTGAAGGTTTAAAGATATAATAATTATGATAAGGACTATTGGAATCTTTTAATGCTTCTTTAAACCAAGCATGTTCATCAGAACTATGATTGATGACTAAATCCATAATAATCTTAATTCCCTTTGCTTTAGCCTTTTCTATCAATTCATCCAAGTCTTTCATTGTTCCAAATTCAGGATTAATATCATAATAATCCGATATATCATAACCATTATCATCCATAGGTGACTTATAAATAGGACATAACCATAATAAAGTCACTCCTAAATCTTCTAAATAATCTAATTTTTCAATAATCCCTCTTATATCACCTATTCCATCATGATTTGAATCCTTAAAACTCTTAGGATAAATCTGATAAGCGATTTCTCTTTTCCACCATTGCTTTTCCATCATCAAGCCTCCTTATCTTTATTATATCTAAATTGTTTTATTTTTTTGAAGAAAACGATGAATTATTTTTATATATAATAACGAAGGGTATAGATTGACTTCAATAAGATAAATAGATATTGTAAAAATAGGAGTGTGATAAAATGTTAATGGAAATCTATTTAAATGAAAATAAAGCTAAATCAAACCATATTGATATTGAAGCATGTTATCAAAAAATTGATTATTATTTTCTATCCCGTGGTGTAGAAATTATATCTAAAGGTATTTATAGAGGAACAAAAAAGGATTTCAATACCTTTGCTTTAGCCCAAGGCTCTCTTCCTAGATCATCATGGTTTTTAAAAATAGTAGATCAATGGTATATTAGCTATTTTGGCGATACACCCGATAGTCCAGAATATAGATCAGATGCTTTAGCTTCATATTATCGTATCAACAAGCAAACAAATGAATACTTTAAAAACCAAAAAAGCCATTAATTTTGATTTAAGTGTTTCTGCATTAAAACAACACTACCCTTCAAATAATTACAATAAAAGTTGGTATGACATTAAAAATTATCTCCAACAAAACAACTTTTGCCATAGGCAATACTCTGGTTATGTTTCGAGTAGTACTATTGAAATGACAGATGTCATTGAAATAATTATAAGTATGTCTTTATATTTTAAATGGCTTCAATATTGTGTAAAACAATTTGATATCACTATAGTAAGTGATCAATATAGCATGTTAGAGTACATCCACCATCAGATTTTGTTTTAATTAACCAATACATATAGAAATGAGTATTATTTTTATTGTTTTTTAAACACTATTAACCAGTGTATAATATAGGAAGAAAATACGTATGATAGTACGTAAGAAAAGAGTTCACTTCAAAAGTGAACTCTTTTAGTTTAATTTATGGTGTTTTTTCATGTATTGATAAACAATGATACAAATAATAGCTGATAATAGAGAACCAGCTGGTGATGCTAATCCCATTGGAAATAGATTATCTGGAAATAGATAAGAAGCCAAATATGCACCCGGTATCCTTACAGTTAAAATAGATATAAAATTATGAATAAATGAAATGATCGAATAACCATAAGCTGTAAAGTAACCACTAAATCCAAATGAGATTGCAGCAAAGATACAATCAAATATATAAGATCTTAAATATTGTCCCCCATACATAATCACAATCTGTTCTTGGCTAAATAATGAAACAAGTGGTTTAGAAATAAATTGGCAAAGGATAGTAAATAAAATCCCAAAGCTTAACGCTATAATAATGCCATATTTAAGGGTATCTTTCGCTCTTTGATGTTGTTTTGTTCCAATACATTGAGCACATATTGCTGAAATAGCTGATAACATACTTGAAGGTACCAAGAAGCAAAAGCCAATAATTTTTTCAACTACCCCAACTGCGGCAGCTACATCGACCCCTCGACTATTAGCGATAATGGTGATAATTATAAATGAGATTTGAATAAACCCATCTTGAATACAAATGGGAAATCCTATTTTAATTACATCTAAAATGATAGATTTTTTTACTTTAAAATCTTCTTTATGTATTTGAATTAACTTTCTTTTATAAATAACAATGAAAGCAATGATAACGCTCATGACTTGGGCTCCCACTGTTCCAAGTGCTGCTCCCATAGCATGTAAATCAAAGTAACCAATAAATAAATAATCTAAAATAATATTAAAGAAACATGCAATTGCAACAAAGTACATCGGACCTTTAGAATCACCTAATCATCTAAATATTGAACTTATAATATTATAAGCAACAATAAAAGGAATACCTAAAAAACAAATTGTAAGATAATACTTTGTTTCTTGAATTGCTTCTACTGGTGTCAACATGACATGAATAATAGGTTGAATACACAATAATAGAACTCCCGTTAAAACAATAGCCATGATTAAAAACAGGATAATCGTATTTCCTATTGTTTGTCTTTTTTCCTGTTCCCTTCTTTCACCAACGTAACGTCCAATCATGACAGTAGAACCCATTGCCAGTCCAACAATCATCACCGTTAACATATGCATGACTTGGCTACCAATAGAAACCCCTGATAAAGAAGCTGCCCCATTATATTGACCAACAATAAATAAGTCAGCCATCCCATAAAATGTTTGTAAAAGGTTAGCTAATAAAAAAGGAAGTGAAAAAGTAATAATATTTTTTAAGGCACTGCCTTTCGTTAAATCTTTTTGCATAAGTTGTCCTCCATGCATCATTATAACGAATACTATTAAAAGATAAAGAAAAAAGGTTAAGAATAATTCTTAACCTCAACTCAATATTATTTACGTTTGAACAATGATTTAATTCCTCTTTTAAGAACTTGAAAGAAACTTAATGAACGTACCATGTTTTCAGATGGTATATAGTGATTAATTGCTTGTAAGGTTTTTCTATTATCACGGGTTGAAAAAATAAAGTTTCCATTATTCTTAGTTACTAAAGCAAAGCGAGGAATCCATTTTCCTTTAAACATCACTGATGCAATGACACCAGTTACTTCACTCCAAGGAATCTGAATATAATCACTTATATTTTTATCATTATAATATTCAAAGGCTTCATCGCCAATCATGGCTTGACCATAACTGGCCATACCAAGATAAGATGTAGCTTTAATTGTAAGGTCGACTTTTTTATTTAATGATTGTACCATAATGTTCCTCCGTAAATATTGAGTTTATTTTTACATAATTCCTGCTAATCTAGCTAAGATACCTACTACGAATAATGCAATGATAATAACGATAGGAGATACTTTTTTCTTTAATAACCAGCAGCATAATAATGTTAATAATAAAGCTGCAAGTCCAGGAATTAATTGATCTAAGTTTTGTTGTAAAGTTGTCACTTTAACTTTGTCTAATCCATTTGCTCCAAGAGCTGCATATTGAGTTAATGCTGATTTAATACCAGCAGCACCACCTTTGATTGAACTCCAATCAATGTAAGCACCTTGAGATTGAGTAACTCTTGATACAACTGGTGTAAATGAAATACTTACCCAACGTTGTACTAAAGCACCAATGATGAACATACCTAAAATTGATGCACCTTGAGTGATTTTACCAAGTAAACCACCAGATAAGTCTTGAGCAATAGATGTTCCTACTTTATATCCAAATTCTTGAGTATACCACAAGAATGCCATACGAATAATATTCCAAGCAAAGAAGAATAATAATGGACCAACAATATTACCACTTAATGCAAGAGATGCACCTAAAGCTCCTAAAATAGGTCTTAAAGTAAACCAGAATACTGGATCTCCAACCCCTGCAAGAGGTCCCATCATACCAACTTTAACCCCTTGAATAGCTTGATCATTGATTGCTGCTCCATTAGCTCTTTCTTCTTCTAAGGCTAATGTAACCCCCATAACTGGAGCTGATACATATGGATGTGTATTATAGAATTCCAAATGTCTTTTTAAAGCTTCAGATTGTTCTTCTTTAGTTTTATATAATTTTTTGATAGCTGGAATAATTGAATAACACCAACCACCATTTTGCATACGTTCATAGTTCCATGATCCTTGAAGGAACTGATGACGCCAACAAACTGATAAACGATCTTTTTTAGATAATTGAATTTTTTCTGCCATTTTTCTTTCCTCCTTCAAGATTAATAATCATTTAAGATATCACCTAATGGGTCTCCAGATCCTGTAGATCCTCCACCATTAGAACCACCATTTTCTTTAAGTCCTAAATAGATTAAAGCAAATGCTACACCTAATACACCTAAAGCAATTAATGTTAATTGACTTAATGCTGCTAATACAAAACCAATAGCAAAGAATGGCCATGTTTCTTTAGTAGACATCATATTAATAACCATTGCATAACCTACAGCGGCAACCATTCCACCACCAACAGTCATACCACCTGATAACCAAGCTGGCATTTGATTTAATGCTCCAGTAACTACAGAAGCAGGAACTACACATAAAGCAGCAGCAGGAATAGCAATTCTGATACCTTGTAATAAGATAGCTAATACTTGCCACATTTCTACTTTACGAATATCACCTTTTTCAGCAGCACTGTCCATGAAATGTACCATTGGAATTGCAATAGTACGACAAATCATAGTTAAGAATAAACCAGCTACTGAAAGTGGAATTGCAACTGCGATTGATGTAGAAATAGCAGTTTGTGTATTAACAGTTCCACCATTTAAACCTAAAACCATAATGATTGCTGATGCAACAGAAGCTAAAGCAGCATCTGGAGCAACGGCTGCACCTACGTTAGCCCAACCAAGTGCGATCATTTGTAAAGAACCACCTAAGATAATACCTTCAGTTAAGTGTCCTGATACTAACCCAATTAAAGTACACGCTACTAGAGGTTGATGGAATTGGAATTCATCTAAAATACCTTCCATACCTGCTAAAAGCGCAACGATAACAATTAAAATAATTGTAATTGCAGACATTTATATTTCCTCCCTTTTACATTCCTAATTCACTTTTTGCTTTATTAAGTAAACTATCCATACTTTCTTTAGAATCTGCTGGAACTTTACGTACATCAAAAGTAATTCCTTTTGCTTTTAATGCTTCTAAAGTTTCTACATCTTCTTTACCCATAGCGATAGCTTTATTTACAACCACTTTACCAATTGAATGAGCCATTGATCCAATATTTAATTCTTTAATATCAACTCCACCTTCAATCGCTTTTAAAGCATCTTGAGGAGTTTCAAATAATAACATTGCTTTTGTATTACCAAAGCGTGGATCTTTAGCCACTTGAATCATTTTTTGAATTGGTACAACATTAGCTTTAACACCTGGAGGTGCTGCTTGTTCAATCATTTGTTTACGTAAATTATCATGTGCTACTGAATCGGATACAACAATAATACGATTTGGTTGTGTTGTTTTTGTCCATGTAGTAGCAACTTGTCCATGTAATAAACGTGTATCAACACGTGCTAATACATATTTAATATGACCATCACCAATGACTGTTCCTTCAGGAATAGCTCCTGTAGGTTGTGCTTTTTCAACTTTAACTGCTTCTTCTTTTTTAGGTTCTAAAGTTTCTGGTTTAACTTTAACCCCTTCTCTAGCAACTTCACAAATATGAGTTGCAATTTCATGTGCAGTTTCCATAGACATACGTGATGCATAAGCCTCAATTAACATCGGTAAATTTAAACCTGTTACGATTGCCCAATGATCTTCATGTCCATTAATCAATCCATTAGATTGATTAAATGGAGTTCCACCCCATAAATCAACTAAGAAAAGTACTTCTTCCTGATTTTCAAAGCTTGCGATAGCTTCTTCGATTTTAGCTTTTAAATCATCAGGACCTTCACTTGGTTGTAAAGTCACAGCTTTAACATCTTTTTGTTCACCAAAAATCATAGAACCTGATTGTAAGATTCCATTAGCGAATTCACCATGACTTGCAAGAATAATTCCTACCATCTTTTTTCCTCCCTTTCTTTTTACCTAATAACGTAAAAAAAGCAGGCAAACTATTAAAATAAGATACAATGATATTAGTATATCTTATAAAAATAGTTCATGCCTGCTTAGAGTAACACACTATTAAGTATTCACTTTTGACTACGTTATTTATGATAGCACTTACTTTTTTTATTGTCAATCATAATTATTATTCTTTTCTCTTAAAAATTAAACATATTCTTTGGTTTCTACTGATTTCATTTGTTCTATTAAATTATAAATAATAGAGATGTTTGTAGAAAATGCTATATGTTTTGCATACTGGTATTTTTTACAATAGTTTCTCCATAAATTTTGTAATGATGAATCTAAATTTAATTCATCCAATATCTCATTTGCTTTATCTAGTAAAGAATAAGTTCCCCTTTTGTTACATGTTTTTTCAAATGCTGAAGCTAAATTCACATAGTTAATTGATTCTTTATAATAATCAAAAAGAATAGTTACATCATAAAAATCTCTCATTCGTGTATTTAAAATTCCTCGAGATAGTATTGTTTGTATCTTTTCTGCAAGAATTGTTTCTAAATTATATGACCATAATTGAATGGTACGATTTTCTAATAATAGTGGATATTCATATTTAATTTCACTTGGTGTAATCATATCACCCGTTGATATATCAATTTTAATTGGAACAACTAAATTTTCCAAATTAGCATTTAGATGAATACGAATACCTGGGTATTCCATATTATCCATAATGTTTGATACATCGTTTAAAATAAATTCAATATTATCATCTAGTTTAATATCTTTAATCTCGTATATAATTTCTGTAATTTTCTCTTTTGTTAAGTCGAAATTCCGTATTGAAGTATCAATATCCATTGTTGCTTGCATCGATATACCTATCATTGAAGTTACAAGTATTCCGCCTTTTACAATGAAATCATCCTTATATTTTGAATATGTTATTCTTTCAAGAAATCGTTCCATCATATAAATACGCATCAAAGTAATAGGATCTGCTTTGTTTTTCTTTGCTATATTTTTAATTCTTCCTTTCACTTGTGCAGGAGTTAAGTACATTATAATAGTACCTCCAAATATTGTCGTACTAATTTTTCTATTCTAAATACTTTTGCATAAGTCATTAATTGATTTAAATCTTTTTCTTTACTTTGTACATAAGTTTTTAGTGCCATTGTGAAATCTTGAATCTCAAAATTGTTACGACTTCTTATTAAATCACATATCGTTCTTTCCAAATCATATATAGGTATCTCATGTCCAAATTGATTCTTAACCATTGTTTTACCAAGATTTAATAAATCTTTTTTTACTGTGTACACTTTATAACCAGAATCGGTTAAAGATGTAGGATTATAACCACTATAAATCGTGATAGAATGCACAAAAGGTTCTCGATCAACTAATCCATAATAATATAAAGCATCATCGTGAGAAATAACGCCTTTAGGACATCGTAAAGATAAAGTGTACGCCTCATCTTCTAATACATCTGGTGCGATATAAATCCCCGGTCCGACATTTTCCATATGATGTTTTTTTATAAAATTATAAATAGTTTGTCTTGAAATATTCATATCTTTTAAACTTTTAATATTCAAAACACCGTGATTTACATAATAATTTACATTACTCATCATCTCACCTCGCATTTACATTCTTGCTAATATTATAAACCATATTAGCAAGAATGTAAACTTATGACTATTTTTATATAATAAAAAAATATCCTAATTATAAAAGGATATTCTTCTCAATTTTAAAATGCACTTGATAAAATACGCTCTAGATGTAAAGCAAGATAGCCTACTTCTGATTCAGGTAATTCCATTTTTAAGACCTTAGATAAGGCATCGCACATTGTAATAGCCTGTTCATAAGCAAAAGGGAATTTTTCTTTCGTAAATTCACCAATATCCATTTGTAATTGTTCATGATTATTTAAACGAATAATTAAGAATTTAATATGATTCATTAATCTGGCATAAGAAATGGATTCGACATCTATTTTAATATGTAAATCATTTTGTAGTTTAACAATACTTTCATGAACAACTCTGGCTGCTTCCATTGACTCTCCTACTTTATTTGTTGAAATAGCAGAGTGAATATGCAAAGTAATAAAACCAACTTCATCTAGATTAATTTCTTTAGAAACATACTGTTTAATAATCTCTCTAGACTTTAATGCTACTTCATATTCATCGGGGAATAAAAGTCTAATATCATAAGTAAATGGATTAGTTGGCATGATGTTTTCATCCATACGTTTAATCGCAAAATAAATATGATCCGCTAAAGGAAGTAAAATATCATGTTTAACATCATTAAATTTAATTGTCGCTTCTTTAATAATTTCAGCCGCAATTTCTAAGTAAACAGGATCAATATAATCAATAATATTACCTGGTTCTTTAGGCTGGTAATTCTTTTGCATCATATACTTTTTAGCGTTCGTTGGTATTTCAATCATTTGTTTCACTTTTTTACCAAAACCAATACCTTTAGCCATGACAATCATTTCTTCACGGTCATGTTCTACCAAAATCGTATTATTATTCAATATTTTAATAATTTCATACATGTTATTTCACCTCCTAACTACGTATTTTCATAATTGTTGCTTCACATTTTTTATACCCATATTCTTTTTCGATAGTACTATGATCTGGTATTTTTGAGACAACTACTAATAATTTATCATCAATAGCGTGTTCTTGTATATAGCCTAAATCAACATTCCATAAAACATCACCTTTTTTTACTTTTTGATTAACATTAACAAGTAACTCAAATCCTTGTCCATTAAGACTTACTGTATTAATTCCAAAATGTAATAATAATTCAATACCATTATCTAAAGCTAAACCAAGGGCATGTTTCGTTGGATAAATCATGGTAATTGTTGCATCACATGGAGCAACGACTACACCATGACGAGGACTAATCATAACGCCATCTCCTAAGAGTTTATGTGCAAAAATGTCATCACTACAATCTTCGATTGGCAATACTTCACCCTCAACAAGATTACCAATATCAACACTATCATTTGAATAAGTCATCATTTCTTCTTCATCATAAGCTTCAGGTACATGTGCTAGATAATCATCTATTTTCGTTTTAATAGAGGAAGCTTTAGGTCCAAAGATAACTTGAATCGCATTTCCTTGAATCAATACAGCTGCTGCTCCTGCCTGTTTTAAGACACTTTCACTAACTAGACTTGGATCATCTAAATTAGCCCTTAAACGCGTAATACAACAGTCTAAATCACTAAAATTATGTCTACCACCCATTCCCCTAATAACAAGTTGTACTTGAGAATCTAAATAAGATTTATCAAAAGAATAATCCATTTTCTTTTGTTTAAAGATAGTAAGTTTATTATCATCTTCCCTACCAGGTGTTTTTAAATCAAATTTTTGAATTAAAAATCTAAAAATTAAATAATAAGCACTAAAATACAAAATACCAAAGAAAACAACAAAGACCCATCTTGTCTTATCATTACCTTGTAAAACGCCAAAAACAATAAAATCAATCAAACTAGAAGAAAAAGTAAAACCTATCGTTACTTTTAAAACATGACCTAATAAAAAAGCAGTACCAGCCAATAAGACATGACTCACAAACAAAATAGGAGCTACAAACAAGAAAGTAAATTCAATCGGTTCTGTAATCCCTGTTAAAATACTTGTTAACGCTGCTGAAAGGAGTAAACTCTTGACTACTTTTTTAGATTCTGGTTTAGCCACATGATACATCGCTAAAGCTGCTCCAGGTAATCCAAACAACATAATCATGAATTCACCAGAAAAATATCGTGTTGCTTCAACACTAAAATGAGTTAAATGAGGATCTGCTAATTGAGCAAAAAAGATATTTTGAGCCCCATTTACAACGACCCCATTAATTGTCATGGTTCCCCCAATAGCCGTTTGATAAAAAGGCATATAGAAAACATGATGTAACCCAAAAGGAACCAATGCCCTTTTGACAATCCCATAGATAAATGTTCCCAAATAGCCTGTGTTCGCAATAAACTTACCAAAAACAAAAATACCACTTTGAATTGTTGGCCAGACATAAAACATCACACATCCCACCACAATATAAACAAGGGTAGAAATAATAGGCACAAAACGTTCACCTTCAAAAAAAGATAGAATATCCGGTAATTGAATACGATAGAAATGATTATGAAGATAGCTTACTCCTAAACCAACAATGATTCCTCCAAAGACACCCATTTCTAAAGACATCATCCCACACACATTACTGAGCGTTCCTGATAAAACATGACCAACTATTTGATTATTTTTAATAACACCGGTCCATGTAAGTAATCCATTGATGGTAGAATGCATGACAAAAAAGGCGATGACTGATGATAATACAGCCACCTCTTTTGCCTTTTTAGCCATTCCTAAAGCTACTGATGCTGCAAAGATAAGCGGTAAATTATTGAAAATTACCTCACCTACCGACATCAATAAAGTTAATATATGATTTAAAAAAGTTCCTTTACCTAAAAGATATTCTAAATGTAAAGAAGAAATTGTCGCCATATTCGTAAGAGAACTACCAAGACCTAAAAATAATCCAGCAATTGGTAATACCGCTATCGGTAACATAAAACTTCTACCAATTCTTTGTAAAACCCCAAAGATTCTCTTTTGCATACATTCTCCCCCTACTCTATACATAGTAAAACTATTTTATTATTCATACTTATAAATTTCAATTATATTTATATAATTTTATTCATTTATTTGCATTTTAAATATAAAAGAGGAGATTTAAAACCTCCTCATCTTCATTTATATACTTTGGTCAATTAAACCGCAATCAATAGCTTGTTTTGTCGTCATAATATAGTCTTTTTGAAGATTCTCTCTTAACTCCTTTTCACTCATTAAAGTGTAATTTTCATACATTTGCAAGACTGTATCATTGATATATGTCATTCTTTGATATCGATCTTGGATATCATGATAACTCCCACTTAATGTTGATTGTGCTTGGTGTAATAAGATAAAACAATGCTCATTAGCTTGACGATGTCCTTTCTTCCCTGCCGCTAATATTAATGATGCCATTGAAGCACAAGTTCCTATCCCAATAGTGTAAACATCACTTTCAATTGAATTCATGATATCAATGATAGCTAACCCCGCATGAACTTCTCCTCCCGGTGAACAAATCTCCATCTTAATGGGTGCATGATTTTCTTGATTATAATATAATAACTGATTAATGACATTGATCATCATTTCATTATTAATTTCTCCACACACTCTAACAATACGATTATCTTGGTCATATCTATCCATTGATACATACCTCCATATCTTCAAATAATTCAATTTTCTTATATAATATATCTCTTAACTCTTCTTCACTGCCATATTCATGTAAAGCTTGTCTTGTTTCTATGGCTTTTTGATAATCAGCATCATCAAGTTCCATTTCATCTTGATATAAATCTTCTATCATAATCAAGCTTCTCAATATTCCTTGTTGGACAAATATCTTGAACAAATTATAACTGATTTCAAACTCAGCCATATATAAAGAAACTAACATGTCCACATGATAATCCAGTAATATTTTAATTCCTTTCTGTTCATTTTCATTTAGACTCTTAACTTCTTCTTTAAAGAAATCAAGAAACTCTTGAACTCTTTCAATATCATCTTTATCTTCTATGTATAATTTTGATTTTTCTTTTTTTTCAATTACTATAGGTTCTTTGATAACTTGATACTCATATTCTTGTGTTTCATGATGATAATTTAAAATATGAAATTCTTGGATTTGATAATTCATTTCACTTTGATATAAGTATTCATTGATGAATGTTTTAATCTCTTTATTTACACCTCTTACCCCAAACTGACTGGTACTAGCTAAATCAATAAGATGTTCTTTAACATCATCACTGACATATAATTGTCCTTTTCTTCTTTGAATCAACATATCTAATCTTTGATACAAAGATCCTTTAGAATGAAAGATAATATCTTCATATTGTTGGTAAGACAATTGATTAACAGAAATAACTTTATCTATTCTCCCCATGAATTCAACAGGAACATTTTCATAACGCACGAAATCATCATCTATTAACTGAATATCATTCTTTTGATTAGTAAATAGATCAGACTTATTTTTCTTGTCAGTGAGCCTTAAAAAGGCTCCTGCAAAGATGAAAGATACTTTAGATAAATCTATTGTACTTTCTTCATACGCATATTGATCATCTTCCATCAGTTTTAAGAATTCTTCATAGACTTTAGTTGCTGCACGATTACTTTCTTGATATGGGTCATATACTTTATCAAGTTCATCGAAAAAGACAATAAGTCCATTTTCATCATCTACATCAAGACTAAGCATCATCTTGCCAATACTGTTTCCTTTATAACCAATAGAAGTAATATTTGAACAATCTACCTTTTTAAAGTTACAATTCAACAATTTGGCTAAGACTTCTACACCATAAGTTTTACCACATCCAGATGGTCCCACCACTAACAAGTTAGATGCCATCTTTCTATCAATTAATCCTTTACATTTTAATTCATGTAAATGACCAAAAACGGATAACTGTTTACAGTATTCATCTTGTCCTTTTACATATTTTTTTAATTCCTCACAAATAGCTTGTGGATAAGATTTATTTAATTCCATAGTATCGTCCTCCTTGTATAAATCTTAAAAAAAGTTCATTCATCATATTTTCATTTCATTCATTACTACTTAAAAAAAATTAATTAACGATACTATTTTTATTACACCCAAATTATATCTCATTATATTCTGAATATGTTATCTAAAATATAAAATGAACACCAATAATAAGGTGTTCATTTTACTAAATATATCTCACTTTTTATAATAAAGTGCTATGAAGTTTGTTTTATATAATTAATCTTCTTTTCTTTTTTTTCTTTAAGAAAGTTAAACCACTTAATGATAATAATCCCATTAATCCAAATAATCCTACTTCTTGGTTATCTCCTGTACTTACATGAGATTTCTTAGAATTAGATTTATTATTTTGAGATGGTTTATCGCTATGAGGTTGATCTGCTACAGGGGTTGAATCTTTTTGATATGTATTTGTAATAACAAATCCTTGATCTTGATCACCTGTAACAGTTGCCTTATAGCTATTCACTTTTTCTTCTTCTACAGTATATTGAATAACTTGTCCATCTTTAAATTTGTCTAAGTTATCAAATACTGCCATCCAATTATTATCATTCGATAATTCTACTGTTTGATCTGTTTTTTCACCATTTGCATATAAGTGAACAACGACACTATCAGGACGTTTTCCATCTTGGTCATCATGATCATCCCATGCTTTTGTGACTTTAACAGATGTTGTTGCTACTTCATGAGTATTAGTGATGTTACAGCCATCATAACTTGGTGTATAGCCTTCTACTGCATCTTCACTGATTGTATAAATAATAACTTGACCGTCTTTATACTTATCTAATCCATCAAATGTATATTTCCAATTATTTTTACTTGTTACTTCTTGAGTTGTTACAACTTCATCACCATTCATGACTTTTACAGTAATTTTTTCTGGTCGTATACCATCTTGGTTGTCTTTATCTTGCCATGTCTTTTGACCTTCAATACTTACTTTTTCTGGATTGTGTGTATTTGTTATTACAAAACCAGCAGTTGCAGATCCAGTAATAACAGATTGATAACCATCAGGAACTTGAACTTCTTTTAAAGTATATTCAATTGCTTTTCCTGCATGTTTTACAGGTAATTTTGTAAATGTTGATGACCAGTTATTAGCGTCATTTAACTTAACTTGTTTTCCTGTTTCTTTACCATCAGCAAGTAATTCAACAATAACTTCATTTGAACGTAATCCATCACGGTTATTGTCATCATTCCATACTTTTGTTACAGGAATATCTACAGTTTGTGTTTGATGTGTATTAGTAATATTGTATCCATTTTTTGCATCACCACTAATTGATGCAGTATATCCTTCTGGAACCTTTTCTTCTTCAACTGTATATTTTATTTCATTACCTTCATCGTCTTTATATTGAGGTAAATCTGTAAATTTTGCTTTCCATTCATTTGCTGATGACAACACTTCTGTTTTATCAGTTTGTACACCATCTGCATATAAACGAACAGTAATGCTATCTGATCTCATACCATCTTGGTTATCAGCATCATCCCATGTTTTTGATACAGGGACATCTACTTTTTGTTCAATTAAACCTAAGTTTTGATCTGGTAAATTATAAGTTGTTTTACCTTGTGATTCCATCTCTTTTATAGATGGCATTGTAATTTCTGTAATTGTTCCTGATTGTAATTTACGTCCGTTTTTATCAACATGACCTGTATCTACTTTAGAACTTTGTTCTTTGTTACCTTGATCAAAATCAGTTACATTATAGTCTTCAATACTATTATCACCTGATTCAAAGATAACTTTGAATTCACCTTCAGGTAATCCTTCAAATTTATAATGACCATTTTCATCAGTATTTACTGTTGTAGGATGTTTTACTGTTGTAACTTTACCACCTTTATCAACTGTTATTTCTTCATAGGCATCAAATGGTACATAATTGCCATCTGCATCTTTCTTTAATAATGTAACTTTTGCACCTTTAAATAGTGTTTCATCATCAGATGTACCCAACTTACCATCTTTGTCTTTATCAACCCAAACAGTTCCTTCTAATGTACGTTTATAAATCTTAACTTGTGTTTCATCATTTAACGTACTACCTTCATTTCCTGGTGCTGATAAACTATTAGATAGCTTATCACCTTCAGCAACCTTTGCATTATATTCAAGTTTTATCTTTGCAATCGTGTCTTTTTTCAAATTATCATCAACATAAACAATTGCTGCTGGCCATGAACCAATAAGTCCAGTTCCTGTAAATTTTACATCTTCACCTTCATCTGTTTGTGTAGCTTCTTTCCAAACTTTATTGCCTTCAGTATCTGTTTTATTTAAATCATCTTTGGTAATTTCACCAGCTTTTTTCCCTTTATATTCACTGTCGCTTGTATAATAAAGTTTAAAATCATTATCATTTTTTAATAGTTTTTTGTTAATTGTGACTTTAGAAATTTTATATTGTCCTTTCATCACAGTTCCATTAATACCATCTTGTGGCATTGTATCGACAACAAATAAATTTTCTTGATTACTTGAACTATTATTTGTAATTGTTAAATCGAAATAAGCTGTATCATTTAATTCTAGTGTTTGTTTTCCACTTTTTGTTAAATAATATTCTTTATCTTTTACAACTGTAATTGAAGTAGAAGCAATATTATCATTAGCTGATGTAAGTTCTCTTTGATCTTCAGTTGTTTGAATTCCAATATTATTCTTTAATGCAACTTGATCATTAACATCATTTTCTGGATTTTCATCATCACCAATTTTACATGAATAATGAATTTGAGGTAATTGAGTTTCGCTTAATGAAACATTAGGAACTTCCCATTTTAATGTTGTTGTCCCGTTTTCATTTTTTGTAACTTCCGTTGGCTCAATTTTTTGTTCCTCCAGTTACTGTACCTTTATCTTTATCTTTTGACTTATAAGTTCCGCCTAAATACAATGTACTATCAACGTAAGTAAGACCTTTAGGTAAAGTATCTGTATAATAAACTGTTGTTTTTGCATCCTTATCTGGTGTTACCATTATTCGCAAAAGTAATTTGGCTTGCAACAACATAATCAACGTATCTTTCTTTTTTACTTACATTATAACTTGTTTTAATTTTATCGTTTTCTTTTTGTGCTACTTTCTTTTGAATAGATACTGTATAAGGAACTAAATATAAAGCATCAGCACTATTCCTACTAAACTTATGTGTTGTTGAATCTGGATTATACTTTTTATTAACATATTCAGGAACAGTATAGTAATCTCTATGATCTATTGCCGCTTGTGTGTGTGCATGATCAAATAAGTTAACTTCTGGATGATCTTTTATCCATTTACTATATTCTGCTCTTGTAATGTTATTAATACTTGTTTTATGTGTATCAGCTAATATTTGTGCTTTTTCTTCATCTGTTAAATCTCTTGCATCCCATGTATTCGTTACAGCAGTAATCATATAAACATGATCTGACAAGTCATAATTAGGTTTAACATTACAGAAGAATCTTGTCATTTGATTTAAATTTGTACTTTCTTTATTTGTATAGCATCCACGATAACGAACAACAACACCATCGCAATCGGTTGAATCATCTGTTATATTAAAATCACTTAACTGTGCACTACGCATTGATTCTGCAGTTAAACCTTGTCCATCTTTATGATGTAGATATAAATATTCAGCTTCATAGCCTTCCTTATTCGATAAGTTAACATTCATATCTTTTTTTAATTCTATGGCATTTCGATCAAAGAGTACCATTTGTTCAATTCCTAATGGCACTTGACTTGATTCGTCTGCTTCACCTACATTAGTTTGACTATAAGTAGCCGTAAATGCAAGATCTTTAGCTCCTACAGTTGCAATATCATCATCTTTATTTCCTGAACCATCAGTATAACCATTATTCCAATTTGCTGAATCTCTATTTGAATAAATAATAGCATGGTCACGTGTCCCTTTATTATTTTTTGTGAATGTTTCACTTGCTTTATTATCTGTATTTTCATATAAAGTACCATCACTGTTATATAATGGGATTGTTTCTTGATCAGATGTAGTATTTGTTTCTGATACTGCGTGCATATTATTTACTGTTACAGATGCATTAGCACTAATTTGGTCTACACCAAATTGACTCATTAAAGTATCCCCATTTGCATTTTTATAAGGATAAACTACTTGGAATTGGTATGATGAAAAAAATCCATCTTTCATCATTTCTACTTGTTTTCCATCCCAATAAGAAATATTTCCATATGCATCTTTTTGAGGAAATTTTTTATAATCTACACTATAATTTTTTACTTTAACATGTAAAGTTGATCCTTCTTGAGTTATTGTATATTCCCCACTATTATCACAATATTTTTCTGGTTGAGGTGTTTTACCTGACGCACTACTATCTGTAAATGGGATGCCATTAACTTGCGCTCCACCTGCGTTATTAGCTCCACAATAATATAAAAGAGGTACAAATCCCGTATCATTAGCTGATTCTCCATTTACCTTATAATCTGATAAATTGATATCAAAAGTAAAATATTGACTAGGATCTGGTAATTCAACACCTTTGATTCCATTTCCCGGCTTTTTAATTTCTAAAGCAAAACCAAAAACTTGTCTAAAACCAGTAACTTTGTAATCACTATCTTTATAAGCTGCTGCATTTTCTTTATAGGCTGTTTTGTCTTTTGCTCCAAAATCATAAATATTAAACGTATTTTGGAAATTTCCTTTTTTTAATACAATATTATACATTGGGGCTGAGGTAACAGTAACTGGTTGCATTGCTACAGTTTTACTGTTAGCTTCATCATCAACGTAAACTGTAACCTTTGGTTCAATAACATCTCCTTGATGCTTGTTACCAACATTTATTATAAAACCATGTTCAATAGATCCTGCAGATTGGTTAGCTTCTACATCCCATTGAAAATTATATATTTTTTATCATTTTCTTCTTTTTCTGAAATAAGTTCTCCATTAATTGAAGTTACATCTAGAGCTTGATCATTAGGTATCTCAACAATAAATCCTATTTTATGTGCTTTTCCACCTAAGTTATTTACTCCTGTATTAATATTATAAGTAATGACATCAAATGAACGAACAATATCATTTGCATTCGAGTTATCATACCCTCGATTAGTATCATCAGCTCTATTCTAACATTTATCATCCATTTCTTCAGTACCATTATCTGTTGTACCAGTAAGGATACCATTTCCATATACTGATCCGTTATTTTCTAGTAATTGCGCAGATGAAATCACAACTGCTGAATTATCTGCATAAGCTGTTGTAGGTAACATACCCATTAACATGCTTAAACAAACCATGAAGCATAATATAAATTTACATCTTTTCTTCATAGATATCCTCTTCCATCATTTATGTAAAATAAAAGCCAAATGCAATCAAATGAACTGAGTGCAGCTGGCTGGCAGTTTAAAGCCCCTATAGCTTTGCGTCACTATTTTTCAATAGTTTTGCCTATCTATTACAACTTTAAATATAATGATATGTTTTAAAAAATAAACAATTTTTAAGAGATATGTTACATCTTTTGTAACAAGGCGTAACAGCCATAAGGTTTGATATGTAAAATATCGTGTATTTTATCACATTGATCATTAGAAATTAATAACTGACTATACCTAAATTCTTTTAATTCATAGTCATATTCATGACTAGAAAAATTATTAATAACTAATAATTTTTCATCTTGATATGTTCTGGTATAAATATATAAATCAGGATGATTTTCTTCTAATAATTCATATGTACCATAAACAATGATTGGCATTTGATGTCTTAACTGAATTAATTTTTGATAATAATGAAAGATAGAATTAGGATCTAATAATTGTTGGTGAACATTAATGGTTTTATAGTTTGGATTAACATTGATCCAGGGATTACCGGTTGTAAAACCAGCATTGTTTTCATTATTCCATTGCATTGGTGTTCTTGCGTTATCACGACTACTTGCACAGATTCCTTTCATCATTTGTTCATGCGTTAATGCTTTTTTATCTTTAACTAAATCTTGGTAAGCATTGAATACTTCAACATCTCTGACTTCATCTAAAGAGGTAAAAGGATAATTTGTCATGCCTATTTCTTCACCTTGATAAATATAAGGTGTCCCTTTTAAAAAGTGTAAAGTCGTAGCTAACATTTTAGCTGAGTCTTGCATATAATCTAAATTACCAAATCTTGATAAGACTCTAGGTTGATCATGATTATCCCAAAATAAACTATTCCATCCTTCTTCTTGTAAACCATATTGCCATTTTGTAAGAATCTTCTTTAGTTTTACTAAATCTAAAGGAACCGGTGTCCATTTACCATAAGGACCCGCATCAACATCAGTATGTTCAAATTGAAATAACATGCTTAATTCATGCTCATTTTCTCCTGTATATTGTTTAGCTTGTTCAATAGTACACGAAGTAATTTCCCCAACTGTCATGACATCATAATGAGATAATGCTTTTTGATTCATCTCTTTTAAGAATTCATGAATTCTTGGTCCATTACTGACATATTTTGATGGTCTCATATATTTTTTAGTTTGTGGAAAAACATCTTGGAATGTTTGTACTTTACTTAATTTATTAATGACATCCATTCTAAAACCATCAATACCTTTATCTAACCACCATCTCATCATCTTATAAATATCATTTCTTACATCTTCATTTTCCCAATTTAAATCCGGTTGTTTATCAGAATAAAGATGCAAGTAATACATATCCGTTTGCTTATCGTATTGCCACGAAGAACCGGAAAAGACTGATTCCCAGTTATTAGGTGCTTGATGATTCTTGCCTTCTTTCCAAATATAGTAATCACGATAAGGATTATCTTTGCTTTTTCTGCTTTCAATAAACCAAGGATGTTGATTGGAGGTATGATTAACAACTAAATCCATCACAACCTTGATTCCTCTTTGATGTGCTTCTTTTAATAAACAATCAAAATCTTCCATTGTTCCATATTCTTTAGAGATTGCCTGATAATCACTAATATCATAACCATTATCAACTTGTGGTGAAGCATAGACAGGTGATAACCAAATAATATCTATTCCTAATTCTTTTAAATAATCTAACTTTAATATAATTCCTTTTAAATCACCAATTCCATCCCCATTACTATCATAGAAGCTTTTAGGATAAATTTGATAAATAACGCTCTCTTTCCACCATGTTTTCATATTCCACCTCTTTCATCTAACATTTTATCTTTTTATTTTATCTTTTATACCCAAAAAGGACCTATCTTATAGGCATTTATTATCCTTTCGATAAGTTCCCGGTGTTTTTCCATATTTTTGTTTAAAAGCTTTGATAAATGATTTACTGTCAACAAAACCATGACGATGACTAATAGTCGCAATAGATAAATCTGTGCTACACACATCAATATAAGCATGATTAAGTTGAACCGTTTTAATATATTGTAAAACAGTCATGCCACACATCTTTTTAAAATAACGACATAAATAGTTAGGTGAATGATGAAATTCTTGGGCTAATAATGAAATACTTAATGATTGCCCGTAATGTAATTCGATGTATTCTAAGATATTTTGAATACGATGCGTATTAGTTAATAAAGGGGTTGTTCTTTTTATTTTATAATCAGTTAATAATAGATAATAAATACGATGTAAGTATTCAATAACTTTAAGATATTTATAGTGATCTTGACTTTTACGATATTGATCCATAGTCTGAATTATTTCTTTTAATTCTTGTTGTCTATCTAAAGATAAGTGAATATCAAAATAATAGTTATCTATTTGAGGTTCATATTGTTTTAAAGCATCATAAGAGATAAGGATTGTGATCATTTGACAATCTTCCAGCATCTCAAAGTAATGAATTTCATTTGTATTGACTAAAAAGAGTTCATTTTCACACACATGATAAGCCTTACCATTTATATAACCCATAAAGCTTCCTTGTATTAAATAGACTAATTCTACATTATGATGAAAGTGTTGTTTCATATAATGATAATGCGGTAAATAAAGATGATATATTTTAGCACTTTCATATTCTTTTGTATCAACAACTTCTAATTCGTAATTCATATTGTTACCTCTATCTCATTATATAAAATAAGAGGTTATTTGAAACCTCTTATGATTTTTTAGTGAGTTTAATTTTATCTTTTTGATATGCTTTAATAATACTTTCTTTAATACAATTTAAGAATTGTTCAGTTCCCCCAAGTTTATTAGGATGAGTTTGATCTTTTTCAAACCAATCATTATGTCCTTTACAATATTGAGCCCAATCAATCAAATAAACATTATCTGTATTTTTACAGAATTCTTCTATTTTTTGATTATTATCATCTTGCCACTGAGTATAAGGTGCATGTAAAGAAATAACAAACATCGTTTTATCTTGTGGTAAGAGTTCTCTTACTTTAGGTAAATAGTCATATAATGGACCATTTGTTCCTAAAGCAAAGATTAAACTATCCCCATTCCATCCTTCTTCATTTAATGCTGAAGTTAAAATAGAAATACTTAAATTAGCTTGTCTTGATTCTTTACTACTTAGTTTTAAATGAGGGAATGTCTCTTGGAACTTAGCAAAAGATCCACTTACAATCGAATCACCAATAACAAAAACATCTAAGTTATTGATAATTTCTTGACCATTAGATAAATCTACATATTGACTATCTTGACTATTGGTTGTAGATGGTGTTGTTTCAGGTTTCTTGATGTCTTTCTTTACGACTTTGTTTGATGATTCTTGAACGATATCATCTGACATATTTTCTTTAGGAACAAAGGCTACACATAACGTACTCGTAACAACTAACGCTAAACAAACAGAGGCAATCGTGATTCCTTTTTTGATGACCCTTTGATCTTTTTGAATCTTGTCTTTTAACATCTTTATTGTCTTAGATAAGATACCTCTTCTTATTGGTGTTTCTACTAAATAATATGATAATACTGAAGCCACTAATGTCAAAGTAACTTCTAATAACATAATTGAAAGAGAAGCACTTTGTCCGCCACTAATTAAAATAATAATCGGATAATGCCATAAGTAGATACTATATGATAGTTTTCCTAACCAATCAATAACCGGTATTGATAAAAACTTAGATAGCATACTTTGTTTTCTTAAGATCGATAAGATCACAAATGCTGTAAGAATAGAAGTTAGAAGATATCCTCCCTTATATAGAAAAGCATCATATCCGGCTACTTTTGTTACAATTATACATACACATACTAATGAAATGATTCCAATAATATCATTTGCTGGTTTAGTTAAACCTATCTTGATATCACTTTCTACAATGATAGCGAGTAACGCTCCTACTAATAATGAAAAACATCTTGTATCTAATCCATAATAAACACGACTTGGATCTCCATTTGGATTAAACAAGACAGCCATTAAGATTGCAGAAATAATAATAAGTAATGTTGTGATAACAGAAAGAACTTGATGACGTTCTTTCTTTGTTGATTTAAACTTTGCGATAATAATGATAATCAATGGGAAAATAAGATAGAATTGGGTTTCTATCGCTAATGACCAACAATGTAATAATGGTGATGGAGCACCCCCATTATCAAAATATGAAATATTATTAAATATCTGATACCAGTTATTATATCCTAGTAAAGCAGATATAAAATCTCGACAAGCTTTCGTAAAAACTAAACGATTAAAAATAGCACTTAAAATAACTGTCACTGACACCATTAAAATAAGGGCTGGCCAAATACGTTTAATTCTTTTTATCCAAAAATTCTTTAAATCTATTTTATTTGTTTTTTGTAATTCTTGTAGTAATAATCTGGTAATTAAAAATCCTGATATGACAAAAAAGATTGTCACTCCTAAGACCCCACCCTTAAAAATAGGCAGTTTTAAATGATAACCAATAACCATCAAGACAGCTACAGCACGTAAACCATCTAGTCCGGCTATATATTTTTCCTGTAAGTTCTTCATATTTCCCTCCCATAATAAGCATGGACATTATAACAAAAATATGAATTATAAAAATACAAATTTTATCAAATTATACAAAAAAAGGTGATTAATTCACCTTTTTATCTTTAAATACTGAAAATACTTTTTCTTTTATACAATTATTAAAAGCATCTATCCCTGTATCCGTTAAATGCGTTTCATCTTTTACAAACCAATCTGGATGTCCTTCACTATAACTTGCCCAATCAATTAAATAAACATTATCATTTTCATCAACAAATTGTTTGATTTTTGCGTTGTTATCATCACTCCATGATTGATAAGGTGCATGAACAGATAAGACAAACATTGGTTTGTTGGCATCTAACATACTGCGTACTTTAGGCATAAAGTCGTATACAGGACCATTGGTACCAAGAGAGAAAATAAGTCCATCACCGTTCCATCCTGAATTCAGTGCTGCTTGTAAAATATCTACACTATCTGAACAATGTCTAGATACTTTGGCGTCTATTTTTCCTTGAGGGAATGTTTCTTGTAATTTTGATGAAGCACCCAAAGCCACTGAATCACCAATGACAAAGATATTAAGCTTACTACATACTTCTTCTTGTGATAATGTTGGTTGACTTTGTTGAGGTGCTGGTGTTTGTTTCTTTTTAGGTTGAGTTTTTGTTGTTTGGGTAATCTGTTTTGACATAGTTTCTTTAGGAACAAAAGCTACACATAGACTACTTGTTATAAGTAATGCTAGACAAACTGAGGCAATCGTGATTCCTTTTTTGATGACTCTTTGATCTTTTTGAATCTTGTCTTTCAACATCTTTACTGTCTTAGATAAGATACCTCTTCTTATTGGTGTTTCTACTAAATAATATGATGCACTCGCTAGTACAAGGGTTAAAATAACTTCAATTAACATGATGTACCATGATGAAGTTTTTCCCCCACTTATTAAAATAATAATTGGATAATGCCATAAGTAGATACTATATGATAGTTTTCCTAACCAATCAATAACCGGTATTGATAAAAACTTAGATAACATACTTTGTTTTCTTAAAATGGACAAGATCACAAATGCTGTAAGAATAGAAGTTAGAAGATATCCTCCCTTATATAGAAATGCATCATATCCGGCCACTTTTGTTACAATTATACAAACACATATTAATGAAATGATTCCAATAATATCATTTGCTGGTTTTGTTAGACCTATCTTGATATCACTTTCTACAATGATAGCGAGTAACGCTCCTACTAATAATGAAAAGCATCTTGTATCTAATCCATAATAGACACGACTTGGATCTCCATTTGGATTAAATAAAATCATCATTAATAATGAAGAAACAATAATCAATACTGTTGTAATAATAGAAAGGACTTGATAACGTTCTTTCTTTGTTGATTTAAGCTTTGCGATGATAATGATAATCAATGGGAAAATAAGATAGAATTGGGTCTCTATCGCTAATGACCAACAATGTAATAATGGTGATGGAGCACCCCCATTATCAAAATATGAAATATTATTAAATATCTGATACCAGTTATTATATCCTAGTAATACTGAAATATAATCTTGGCTGGCCTTAGATAGTAATAAACGATTAAATAAAGCACAGACAATGACTGTTACAGAAACCATTAAAATAAGGGCTGGCCAAATACGTTTAATTCTTTTTATCCAAAAATTCTTTAAATCTATTTTATTTGTTTTTTGTAATTCTTGTAGTAATAATCTGGTAATTAAAAATCCTGATATGACAAAAAAGATTGTCACTCCTAAAACTCCACCTTTAAAAATAGGCAGTTTTAAATGATAACCAATAACCATCAAGACAGCTACAGCACGTAAACCATCTAGTCCGGCTATATATTTTTCCTGTAAGTTCTTCATATTTCCCTCCCATAAATAAGCATGGACATTATATCAATTATATCGATAAATAGATACCTATTTCGTCATGATTTGCAATAGATAGCCGATAATAATCCGGCAATGATACAAATACAAGCCAAAAATAAATATGCATAAAGCATGGATGATACACTGACAATATGACCACATATAATTGGAAATAATGTCATTCCCAAAGCATAAACAGCTTGAAAGAATCCCATAGCTGTTGATTTACATTCTTGAGGAACATATTTCATGGCCTCACTTGTTAGATAAGAAAATAAAATCCCAGTAGCCATACCCGGTAAAATTTGTAATATGTAAAGAAGATACAATGATGAACATTGGGGAACAAGAATACAATAGATTGCTGTTGTAAAGAAAGTGATCGTAATCCATTTCCCTGTTGATAATGACATACATAACTTACTTGAGGCCATTTTTGCAAAGCATACCGCTGATAACATATAAATAATAGAAGAAAGACCTATTTGTAAAGATGTTGCCCCTAAATTTTTAATAATTTGATTTGTAAAGGACATTGTTGTTGTCATTTGCACGCCTTGTTGAACTAGGGCAAGAAGTGAGTATACAATAAGATTTTTTTGTAAACATATTTTGAGTAGTGAAGGTATCGTTTTTGTAGTAGGCTGCGCCTCTTCTTTTGGTAGAAGAAAGATAAAGAAAGCACTGATTAAACCTGATAGTACACTTAACATACAAATAAATGTCATTCCTACAACGTCATATAAAAGTGTACTTGTTATAAAACCAATAAGCATACCTAAATTATTAGCGACAACAATTGAACTTGTCGCCTTAGCTTGATGATCTTGATCATAAAAACTCATATACATAACCATAAAGGATATCCACATTGCACTAGCTAGTCCTGAAAATAAATTACCAATTAAAAAACCAATCCCATTATTAAAGATAATTCTAAATAGTGACGCCATTCCTGATGATAAAGACCCGATCATCATAATAACTTTATGTTTATTTTTATAATCTGCTAATAATCCTACTGGCAATCTTAATACCATTTGTGAGATTCCATAAGTTCCTACAATCAAACCAATAAAAGATGCACTTGTATGAATGAGTGTTAAATATGGTGTTTGATAAGGTATATAAACATATTGACCAAACCAAAAAAAGATGACAGCAATAAATAATATATTTTTCTTTTCTAATTTCATGATCTTTCCTCTTTCCATCATATAAACCTCATTTAATATAGTTGAATTCAATTAAAATAGCAAATAATAATTATTCACCGGCTTAGCCGGTGGTTTTCTGTTTCGGGCATAGCCCTGCTCCTAGAGCTATGTCTTAAGACATTTTCTCAGCCTACGGCTACCCCGTGCATTTCTCTACTTTCCTTTAAATGGATTTTCTAAATCCAATGTTAATTGTTCTGATTCTTTATCTTCTTTTAATTGATTTGCTATATATTCTTTTATTTTCTTTGTATTTTTTCCTACTGTATCTACATAGTATCCTCTACACCAGAATGATCTATGTCGATATTTATATCTCGCATTTGCCCATCTTTCATATATCATTTGTGAGCTTTTTCCTTTTAAAAATCCCATTATGCCTGATACACTATATTTGGGTGGTATCTCTATTAACATATGTACATGACCTATACATACTTCTGCTTCTATTATGTTTATTCCTTTCCATTCACATAGTTGTCTCAATATTGATCCTATTTCTACTCTTCTTGCATCATAAAACGCTTTTCTTCTATACTTTAGTGCAAATACCACATGATATTTGCAGTTCCATTTTGTGTGTGATAAACTGTGTAAGTCATCTAAATATTGTTTGTTCATATGATTCCCTCCGTGTTCATTATCACTCCACTAAAGTTTTCACTGACCCCCAGCCTAGCTGGGGGTTTTATTGTAAG
>NZ_QRQB01000002.1:113462-140912 GCF_003475785.1 Coprobacillus sp. AF33-1AC
TTTCACTGACCCCCAGCCTAGCTGGGGGTTTTATTGTAAGACAAAAATACCCTACAGTCTATCCTGTAGGGTACAATTATTATTCAATATTGTTTGCGGCTTGATATCCACTTCTAATAGCACTAGCAATATCTGCTGTTTTCTCTCCTGAACAATCACCGGCATTTACAAAAGGAATTATTATTGTTGATTCATCAAAGATATTTTTCTTTGATCCTAATGCATTAATAATTGTATCAGCTTTAATTTGTTCATTTTCTGTATAAACAATATTGTTTTCAATATGGTCAACTTTAGTGTTCACTAATTGTTTTACGTTGTGTTCTGCAAAATCTTTCATCATTAATGGTAAAACAGTTGTTGATTCACCAGAAGCAATCTTATCCATCATTTCTACAATTGTGACATGATGTCCTTTGTTAGCTAAATATTCTGCTGTTTCAGCACCTACAAGACCTCCACCAATGACAACACAATCACCTTGGACTTCTTGACCAGCTAAAACATCCCAGCTTGAAACAATATGACTCTCATCATGAGGAATTGGCATTTCCATATTATGTGCTCCAATCGCGATAATCGCATAATCATAATGATTGAAATCTTTTACTTCTTCATTTAAATGAATATCAACATTTAATGTTGGTAAGATTTTTTGATAGTATTCTACACTTCTTAGTATTTCACTTTTTCTAGGTGGCATTGCTGCAATATTAATTTGACCACCTAAATGATGCGTTTTTTCAAATAAAGTCACTGTATGTCCTTTAATAGCTGCTACTCTTGCGGCTTCTAAACCAGCAATACCTCCACCAATGACAACTACTTTTTTAGGATGATTTGTTGGTTTGATTGAAATTGTTGCTTCATTACCATTTTCAGCATTTAATACACAAGAAATGTATTGTCTATTTTGAATAGCATCAACGCAACCTTTGTTGCAGTTTAGACATTCTCTAATACATTCTCCTCTTTTTACTTTTAAGGCAATATCAGGATCAGTTAATAAAGAACGACCATAACCGATCATATCAGCATCACCATCATTTAAGATTTTTTCACCAGCTTCTACTGTGACTACTCTTCCTACTGTCGCAACCGGAATAGAAACAGTATCTTTGACTCTTCTAGCAATAGGTAAAGTCCAATTATAAGGTACATCACCCATTGGAGGAATGGTATCTCCCATATTGCCTGTATGATTGGCTTGGGCTACTTGAATCATATCTACGCCAGCTTTTTCTAGTAACTTAGCAAAAGCTACACCTTCATCTGCTTCTAAGCCACCTTTTCCTCTAAAAGAACCATCTTGATTAACAGTGATAATTGGTAATTTATATTCAATCGTTAAATCTGGAGCAGCTTCTTTAATAGCCTCAACAACTTCTAAAGCATAACGTGTTCTGTTTTCAAAACTTCCACCATATTCATCACAACGATGATTAAGTACTTTTGAACATAATGATCCTAGTAGTCTATCACCATGAACTTCAATAGCATCAATACCCGCAAGCATTGCTTTATGCGCACAACTTGCGATACTGTCTTTAATTTGCGCTAATTGTTCATGAGTCGCTTCACTAACAAAGTGTTGCATATCATGATGTAATTTAGCATAAGCATCTTTAGTAATCTTTTGTGCTAATTCGTTTTGTTCTGTAGCTTTTGCTTCATCCCCTTCAGCTTTGGCTTTAGCCACATTTTGACGAGCAATACCAGCATCCATAATCATTTTTCCTACACCAGGAACATCATATTCTGGATGGAATAATTGTAAAGCGACTTTACAATCATATTGATGTAATGTATCAGCTAGTTTTTTAAAGGCAGGAATTTGTTCTTCACTATAAAGTTTAGGAGTTGGTGAAGCAGTACGTACTGGGGCTACATCTCCAATGACAATATAAGAAACACCACCTTTAGCTAATCTTTCATAAAAACTTAAACTTCTTTGTCCAATAGATCCATCTCTTTCTTCATAACCTGTTGTAAGAGGTGGAAACATAATTCTGTTTTTTAATGTCATCTTTCCTACTTGGGTTGGTTCTAATAGTTTCATTTCATTAAATCTCCTTTGTTATATGATATGCATTTGTAATAGCATCTTTAAGTGTTCCTACTTTTTGACAATCACCAATTAAATGGGCATTTTCAAATGGTAACGCAATTGGATTATAACCTACAGCAAACACTAATGTATCGACATCATCTAAAACATATTCTTGATTATTTTTTTCATATTTAATGATATTTTCATCTACATATGTCACTTTAGAGTTTAATTCAATTTTAACTCCTTTTTCCATCATTCTTCTTGTAAGTAATGATTTTGTTGCTCCAGATTCTCCCGCCATTAAACCATTTGTCATTTCAATTAAAGTGATATCTCTATTTGTAGGGAATAAATCATTAATTAATGGTGCTAAGTAATCTGCTGTTTCACAACCAACAGAACCTCCACCTATAATAACAATCTTTCTACCTGGGAATTTCTTTCCTGATAAAATATCATCCGCTGTCATAGTTTGTTTAAAGACTTTATAAGGTTCAATTTCTTTAGGTGTAGCTCCTACGGTTGTAATGATTTCATAATCTTTAAATTCACTATCTATCATTTCTGGTGTTACTGTCGTATTTAAACGAACATCTACACCTTTTAATTGACTCTTCATAAATTTAACAACTTTAGTAATTTCTTGTTTACCAATAGGTACACAAGCAATATTTAATTGACCACCTAAACGATCACTTTTTTCACATAAAACAACTTCATGTCCACGTTTTTTAGCGACATAAGCAGCTTCCATACCAGCTGGTCCACCACCAATAACAAGAACTTTCTTTTTAACTGGCGCTTCGTCAATTTCTTCTTTTTCTACAGCAGGATTGACTGTACAACTAATGGGTTTACCAAACATGATTCCTGTTAAACATCTACCACAACCAATACAAGGTCTAATTTCATCAGTTCTTCCTTCTTTTGCTTTATTCGCAAATTCACTATCACATAGATTAGGACGTCCAATCATACAAGCATCACATTTTCCATTTGCGATTAATTCATCTGCTACCCAAGGTTCATTGATACGAGAAACGGTTGTGACTGGAATAGAAACATGTTTTTTAATTTCTTCACTAGCATGCATATGTGGGGCTGGTGCTGTTCCACTAGCAGGCATAGAACTTCCTCTTTTAATGGTGTTTCCTCCTGATACATGAATAAAATCTACTGAAGCTTTTTCTAACTGTTTAGAAACATAAATCATATCATTAAGAGTAAGTCCACCATCACTGTATTCATCTCCAGAAATACGCACATCAATGATAAAATCTTGACCACATTGTTTTCTTACTTCTTCTATGACTTCTAAAGTTAAACGTAATCTTCCATGAATATCGCCACCATATTCATCGGTTCTTTTATTATATAAAGGTGTTAAAAATCCTCCTAGTAAACCATGAGCATGGGCAGCTTGAATTTCTACACCATCTCCCCCTGCTTTTTTAAAACGTAAGGCCGCCTCACCAAATTGTTTAACAATGACTTTTAGTTCTTCTTTCGTTACTTCTCTTGGAGCACTTTTGGCGTAATAAGGTCCTACATTAGATGGGGCAATAAGTTGAGGTGTTCCCGGAATAGGAAAAGCCATATAAGCAGGATGAAATAATTGTGATAAGATTTTAGTATCATATTGATGTACAGCATCTACTAATTTTTTCCATCCTGGAATATAAGAATCATCATAAATTGACATATCTCCAGGTAAATATGTATAAGTAGGTTCTACTGTGGTAACTTCTGTTACAATCAGTCCTACTCCTCCTTTGGCACGGGCTTGATAATGTTTGACTAAAGCATCCGTTACATATCCTTTATCAGCTAAATTGGTTGATAAAGGCGGCATAAAAATACGATTTTTAACTGTTGTATTACCTATTTTAATAGGTGTAAATAAATGTTCATAATTGTTCATACACATTCCTCCACTCCTTTATTTTATCATATCAGTTATATGAAAACGGTATCATTAATAGATAAATACTCCCTCTTTTTGTCATGCAAAAATAAAAACAAGGACAAAATTTAGTCCTTGTCAGCAATTATTTGATTTAATCACCATTTGATTATTTTCTTGATGAATTTGTTTGTTTGATACTTCTTTTATCACATAAGTTATTTCATCATTTTGTTTAGTTATCATCATATTTTCATCTTGATAAACGAGCTGATCAACAATCAAATGTTGAATAAGTTCAATTTGTTTTTTATCTAACTGCATACTTTGTACTTGTTGATCTTTATTGTATTTTAAATTATTTTGAAATTGTTTACGATAAAAACTTGGGGTAATGCCATAAAGTTCTTTAAAAGCCTGGCTATATGCTTTAGCACTATTCATCCCACATGCAAAAGCAATTTCCTCTATTGAATCTTTACCAGCCAGTAAGGCTTCTAACGAATGTCGTATTCTTACCATTGCAAGATATCTTACAAAATTCACACCTGTATATCTTTTAAATAATCTTGATGCATAAGAAATACTAAATGATAAGTTTTGTGCTATATCTTCTAAATGGATATCTTGTTGATAGTTTTGATCAATGAATAGTATGGCTTTCATATAGTTTTCATGATTTTTAGATGAAAGGGGTAATTCTTCAAGTGCGAACTTTTGATTATGACTGGCAATATAAATTAAAGAGGTTAAAACCTGATTAAGTTCATAAAGATTATTTGTTCCTTTTATAATCTGTAAAAAGAGAATGCCTAATTGTTGTTGAATCTTTTCAAGAATCACTTTGTTTTGTTTTTGATTACAAATAATAGAAGTAAAACTATGAGATACATCTCCTACCATATAATGTGGTAAATAAGAAAAATCTAAATGAACTGTAAGGATAATACTGTCTTGTTGTAATGGTTTTATCATATGAATATCGTAAGGCGCAATAAGGGCTAATTCATGAACATGAATGATAGATGATAAATGTTCTGTCGTTACTTCATAGCTTCCTTTTAATACATAAGAAATTTCTAAACTAGATTGTCTTGAAAAGACATGTCGATCAAATTGATTAATACTTAAACTGATAGGATATTCAAATTTCTGACCGGAAAAGTCATAATAATAGTTCATATTTTGCATGATCTTACCTCATTTCATATATTTTATTATACCACTTATTCATCAGTGTGTTTATAATAAAGATAAGAGGTAAAAACAATGAGAGAAAACATGAAATTTTTAACAAACTATTATCAAATAAGAGAAATGACAATTCAAAGAATGAACGAAATCATTCAACAAAACAAAACATCTATTCCTGGAGGAACGGTCTTTTTTGGAGATTCTCTTACTGAATTTATGGATATTGATCGTTATTTTCCAGAAATAAAGAATAAGTATAATTGTGGTATGGGTGGTATTACTTCAACTATGCTACTTCATTTTATTGATGAGGGTGTCTTAAAATATCAGCCTAATCAATTAGTTTACATGATTGGTACAAATGACTTAGGGAAAACTGTGATGCAATCACCTCGTGATATTGCAATCAATGTCAAAGAACTTGTAGAAACCGTTCATTATAATTTACCTGAATGTCAGATTTTTGTCGTATCACCTTTGCCATGTCTAGCAAAACATGACTATAAACATACTGACGGTGTTTTAAGAAGTAATGATTTATTAAAGATGATCTTTAAGGAATATAAAAAGACAATTCCTTATGATTATGTTACTTTTATTCCTGCCTATGCTTCATTATGTAATAAAAAAGGTGAACCAATAGAAGCTTACTATCAAGATGGTTTACATATCAATCATGATGGTTATCTTCAGTATACTCAATGTTTAAAACAATATATATTATAAAAGGTAAGAAATTTTATTATTTCTTACCTTTTATCTATAATTCTTCTGTTTTATAAGTCATGTATCCTTCATAGTAATAACTATGATCAATGCCTTTCATATATACTTCTCTACTATGAATTTCATCTGTTAAAGCATTCTTTAAAAGATATTTAATTTCTATATCCTTTATAGGACTTCTTTCCATAGCTAATAAATAATCTTCTTTATCTACTTGACTCCAATCAATCACTTTTCCTATTTCATTTTTTAAAATATGATCTAACCAAATACGTGTACTTCTGCCATTTCCCTCTCCAAAAGGATGGGCAACATTCATTTCAACATATTTTTCTATGATTTCATCAAAGTTTGATTGTGGCATATCATCAATATTCTTTAGTGCTACTTCAAGATACATAACAGGTGCAAAACGAAAGTTACCTTTAGCGATATTAACAGCTCTTAGTTTTCCGGCAAATTCATAGATATCTTCAAATAAATATTGATGAATTGTTTGTAATGTAGAAAACTTACCTGATTCTAATTGATCTAAGATGTTGTTTTCAAATAATTCTACTGCTTTTTTTTTACTTATTCTTTCTTCTTCACGTGCAAGATCAGTTGAATTATTAATTCCAAGTTTATTATCCAACATAATAATCCCTCATTTCTTTAGTTACCATATTATACCATAAATCATTATAGAAAAAGGTAAGATTTTTTTTACCTTTAAATTTATAAATTATTAATATCATGTATCACACGTTGTAAGTCTTCTCTGATTTTAATTCCTTGTGGACAAAGTTTTTCACATTTACCACATTTCTTACAATATTCAGCTTGTCCTTTTTCTAAGTTTTTATAACGTCTTATAGCTGTATCTTTTAAAGACAACATAGCATATTCATTCCATAACTTAAAGTTACCTGGTATATCGACACCAAATGGACAAGGCATACAATAACGACATCCTGTACAACCATTATTGGTTCTTGCTTTAATCATTTTTGCTACCTGATCTACTAATTGAGATTCTTCTGTTGTTAGTGGTTTAAAATCTTTAAATGTTTTTAAATTATCTTCTACTTGTTCATAAGTAGACATCCCACTTAAAACAACTTTCACATTAGGTAATGACGCTACAAAACGTAATGCCCAACTTGAAATACTCGCATGAGGATTATAGTCAGTAAAGACATGAGCAATATCATTTGATAAACTAGCTAAAGCTCCACCTTTAATTGGTTCCATAATAACTAATGGTACATTTTTTTCTTCTGTAAGTTTATAACCTTTCATCCCCGCTTGTATATCAGTATCAATATAATTCAACTGAATTTGACAAAAATCCCAATCACGATAATTAAGAATTTCTTCAAAGACTTCATAATCATCATGAAAAGAAAAACCTAGATTTTTAATTCTCCCTTGTTTTTTAAGTTCTTCACAATAAGGAAGAATACCTAAAGCTACTACTTTTTTCCATGTATCTTTATTTAAAGCATGTAATAAATAAAAATCTACATAATCAACATCTAATCTTTTCATTTGGTTTTCAAAGATTTCTTTTGCTTGTTCTAATGAATCTATTTGAAACATCGGTAGCTTCGTCGCTAAATAAAAATCTTTTCTATTATATTTTTTTAATACTTTTCCTACAAAGGGTTCACTTTCTCCATCATGATATGGATAAGCTGTATCAATATAGGTTACACCTTGTTCCATCGCATGATCTATCATTCTTTCTGCTTCTTTTTCATCAATTGTCCCATCTTCATTTTTAGGAAAACGCATGCAGCCAAACCCTAATAATGAAGGACTAACACCTAATTTATCAATTTTACTATATTCCATCCTGATAACCTCCTACATTTAACCTAGTTCTATTTTAAATCCTAAAGTGTACTTGAGGTCAAGATTATTTAGAATAATGAACATGCATTAATTTCCATCCATCATCTTCTTTAACAACAATTTGAGTTTCTAATCCTTGAATACCATATTCTTCTTTTGTTTGTCTTCTTATACATTCAGTATGATATTTAAAAATAACGATTGCTGTCTTTTCATCAATATATCTTATATTGATATCTTCAACGATTAAATCAATACTTTCATAGTGTTTTTGAATACCACCTATTAGAAAGTCCTGATAAATAGCATCTGTTCCTTTAAATTGATTTGTTAATGAAATAAGGACATTTTCTTGATGTGACCATAATGCCTTAAATTCCTTTTCATTTTGATTATGGATAGCCTTAGCATAGTCATAAACTAATTTTTTTATTTCTTCCATAACAATACCTCCTCTATATTATTATATCTTTGTAAAGGGGAAAAGGTAAGAACCATTAGTCCTTACCTTTAATCTATTTACAAATAATCTGATGGAAAAATAGTTGTAATCTTTTATACGTGATGTGAATATTTATCTTTTAATAAAAAGTAACCTAGTAAAGATACTCCTATAGCAAGTATGTACCATACTATACGATTCGTATCTCCTGTAAAGGGGAATTTTAAATCAAGCTTGTTAACATTTTTATCTTTATATATAACATCCTACCATCAATTTATGGCTATATTCTTTTTTAGCAAAAACATCAAAATAAATAGCATAAATATTTTCACATTCAACAATTATGCTATTTTTTACAAAATCTAATAAAAAAGTATCTGCAATATTCAGATACTTTATGTAAGGTTAGATATTTTTATTTTAGATATTTAATGACTTCTACTAAATCGTTAATAATATGAGTGGCGTGACTTTGATCAAGATTTAAGATTTCATCTTTCAAAGCTATCACTTCTACATTTGCATTAATTGCAGCCTGTATCCCATAATACGAGTCTTCAACTATCAGCGTCTCATCTTTTAAAGAATTTAATTGATTCATAGTGTATAGATATATTTCAGGATTTGGTTTACTTTCCTTAAATTGGCTACCACTTGTAATAAGATCAAAATATTGTTCTAAATCCACACTATTTAGCGCTTGCATAATGAGTGTCTTTGGGGAGGAAGATGCAAGTGCTATTTTATAGCCATGATTTCTTAAATATATTAACAATTCTCTAACATGAGGTTTTAAAATAGATTTGTAATCTCGATATATGTGACTATAATAGCTTTTTAAAATATCAACAAACTCATTAAAAGGAGTATCATATTTCCACCATTGATAGACAATTTGATAAAACTTATTATTATCTACACCAATGACCTTTTTGCACATGTCTTTTGTAATACAAATATTATTTTGGTTAAAAAATTCAAGCAGCTCTTTCATATACATCTTTTCGCTGTCAAATAATACACCATCCATATCAAATATAACTGTTGTTTTTTTCATCATTAATAATCTAATGCTTTATAATAACGTCTAATATCAATTGGATGACGTCTGCAATGTTCTAAATGTACATTTAATCTCATAAATGCTGATCTCATCATAATTGGTGATAAGATACCTCTAAATTCATCACTAATTCCTTTTAATTGGTAGTCTTTAGTATCAAATACCGTAACTTTCGCGCTAACTCGATGTACAAAATTTTCAACTCTATCCATTTCTGGTCTTGTTGCATCTTCTCCTTTAATAAGGATAACCGGTACATCTCTTTCGATAACTTCTAATGTTCCATGAAAGAAATTTGCTGCTGAAATAGGTCTTGTTTTCATCCATTGCATCTCTTCCATAATACACATTCCGTAACATACTGCCCAGTCTTCTAGATTACCTGATGCTACTAAATACGTGATAGGTTCATCACAATACTTTTCTGCATAAGCTTTCATCTTTTCATCAGCATCTTTGTAGATTTGTACTACATTTTCTGGCATGTTTTTGATTTTTTCCATCAATTGATCATACTTATCAAATTGTCCTGCATTTTTCATAAAACGTAATACTACTGAATACCACCAATAATATTCACCACCTACTGTATTAACTAAATAATCTACTTTTTTAGCTAATGGTGAATCTAAAACTTCGACATATCCCATGACTTTAGCTCCAACTTCGTGAGCTTTATCGATGGCTTTTTCAATTTCTATTGTATTTCCTGATAGTGATGCAATAACTACAATTGAATCTTTATCAAATTTTGCATTTCCTTCATATAGAAAATCTGTTGCATTTTCAAGATACAATGGCAAATTGCAACCTAATTGTTTTGCAGTATGCATAATTTGTCCTGCATATAATAATGTTCCACCAATTCCAAATAAGAATATATTTGAATAACCTTTTTGACATACTTCATCTACAATTTTTTCTACTTCTGGAATTAAATTTACTCCATTTTCGTGTTCTGTTCTTACTCTGTTTTCATCGAAATTTAACATTTTCTTATCCCCCTATATTATCCTAATATTCCAAATTGTGCACAGAAAATTCCAAATACTGCTGTTCCAATAATAATCCACATAATATTAATATTTTTTCCAAGTAATTTATAATAAATTCCTGTAGCACCTAAACCTAACATACCTGGCATAATACCATCCAATACTGTTTGAATTTTTGTTGCTGAATCGCCACTACCAATAGCTAATGATGTTGTTACTGACACAAGTTCATTTGTCATTCCACCAATAACCATTACCCCTAAAATAGCTGCTGCTAACATAAATTTCTGCATTAAACCAGATTTTTGAATTTTTTCTAAATAAGTAGCTCCCAATTCGTAACCCTTCATAGCACAAACATATCTTAAAATAAATGCTGGTATATTGAAGATTAATAAGAATAAGATTGGTCCTAAAATGCTACCTTTTAACGCTAATGATGTTCCAATACCAACCGCTAATACTCTTAATGTTCCTAGCAATAATGAATCTCCTATACCACTTAATGGCCCCATTAATGCTGCTTTAACTGCATTAATTGATGATACATCAAAATCTTCTTGTTTGGTATTCATTTCTTCCATTGCAAGTGTAATTCCCCCAACAAACGGTGAAACATGGGCAGTGATATTAAAGAATTCAAGATGTCTTTTTAATGCTGCTTTTAATCCATCTGGATCATCTTTATAAATTTTTCTTAATCCTTGAGAAATCATTGTACAGAACCCCATATGCATTTGTCTTTCATAATGCCAAGAGAATTCCATCGGTAATGATCTCCAAAACATTTTTTTAAGATCTTTTTTTGTAATGACTGAATTTTCATTATTAGAAGTCTTCATCTTCATCATACCCTCCTTCAGTTACTAAATTATTATTGTCGTTAAAGTTTACACGTAAGAATACTGTAATCACACCAATGATTGCAATTCCTACTACTGGTACTTTGAAATATGCTGATAATACAAATCCTAAGAAGAAGAATGGTACCACTTCTTTATTCATAATCATTCTTGCTAACATAGCAAATCCAACACCAGGTAGTAAACTACATGCAATTGATAAACCATTTGTAATGACTTTTGGAATCGCATTGACAATAGCTTGCATTTGTGAACTTCCTAATGAAAATCCAAAGAAAGTAATTAAGAATAATGCTGTACATGTAATAAATCCTGTACCCATATGTATAATCGTAATCGCTCTTGCATTTCCTTTTTCTGCGTATTTATCTGCAAGTTTTCCCATAAATGGTCTTACGATTGAAAAAATAACATTATCTACAGCTTGTGCTAATAAAGCAATTGGAAACGCCATTGTAAAGGCAATTTCAGCACCTTTTCCTGTTGTGATTGCAAAAGCAGTCCCAAGTACACCACCAACAAATACATTAGGTGGAATAAACGCACCTACTGAATATTGTCCTAAGAATGCTAATTCTAATGTAGCACCAACAACAATACCTGTTTGAAAATCACCTAAAATCAATCCAACTATTGGACCTAGTACAATAGGTCTTTGAATCATATTTGTTCCTGTTGCTAAATCGCATTTCCCAATAAAAGCAACTAAACCTAATAAAAACGCCTGTAACATATATCTTTCTCCCTTCTATATAACATCTTTTGCTAAAACCTTCTTTTCTGTTGGAACCATTCTAATTTCAACTTCATAGTCTTTAGCAATTAAATCTTTTACTAAATCAATTTCTTTTGATGTCAGATTAACAGCTTTAGAAATACTTTTTGTATTCTCTGTAGCTTTTGTTCCTCCTAAAACAACATTATGAAATTGTTTTGTTTCTGTCATAAGACGATATGCATCTTTCACGCTTTCTACAACTACAAATAATTTATATTTGTCAGTTACACCACTATTTAAAGCAGTAATACTATCGTCAATAGACTTAATAACAAGCTTAACACCTTGTGGCTTAGCCATCTTGATAGCCATCTTTTTTAATTCATCTTGCATAACCCCATCATTAGCAATCAATATACAATCTGCTTCAAGATAACTCGTCCAAGAGAAAGCAACTTGACCATGCAACAAACGATGATCAACTCGTAAACCTTTAATCATAAATTACCTCCTAAAAATCTTCCTCTTCAATCTTTTTTCTAGCTAACTCCCTATTCTTCAAAGTAATACCATCTTTAGCATGAGATAAAATTGCATTTAAATCGATGTTTCCGGAACTCACCGCTAAAACAATTTCTAATACCAAATTCATGTTCATACCCGAGAAAATATCTACATTGTCATAAGTACACGTCTGCACTAATGCGTTATATACACTTCCTCCTTTGATATCACAAATAATGATATACTTTTCATTGCTTGAACTTATTTCCTTTTTAAGCTTATCAGCGTAATCGCCAGGATTTGCACCAGGATATAAACTAAATGTTTCAACATTCTTTGCTAAATCACCAACAATCATTTTCACTGAATCTAACATTCCCTTTGAAAGTTCACCATGTGACGCTAAAATAATCTTGGTCATACATTTCACCCCTTTCGCTTATTTACTAGCAAGAACTGTGCCAATTTCGTCATTTTAATGAAATTAATTAAAAATGTTCTCGTTAATTTACCAGCAAGAATCATGCCAATTTGACATGTTTTGATAGATTAAGTTTGTCACTTATATACAAGCAAAAAGCATGCCAACTTGGCATGCTAATCATTTTTTATGTATTCAAAAATATACTCTATTTCTTCAACTGGTATTTCAACATTATAGTAATTTTCTACATTTTCCATTGCTTGTTTTAATAATGTTATAAATTGGGCATGTTCACTAGCAAAATTTTCATCTGCAAATGCGGTAATGGGTTGTTTGGTAACTAATCTTTCTACTAAACAACATATATGAACATATAATCCAAAACACGTTTGATTTTTGAATTTTTTATTCATTAATTGCTGTAAAACATCTATTCCCAATGAAACATGCTCTAATAGTTTATTAGGATTTAAAATTGTTAAACTATTAATAACATTAGAAAGCGAGAAATTCTTAACTATATTTTTTTCAAATAAAAGCATTTGATTTTCATTTAAATAATCTTCAAAATAATTTTTTATTTTATTAAATCCTTCATTTAAAATTAAATCTTCTATCGCTATAAAATGATAGTCATCAATATTAGGATTTAATGTTCCAATCACACAAACCACTTTATAATCTGAAAGAAAATCATCCGAAGTATGCTGCTTAATTAACGTATGATAATCATATGCTATCACATTCATTTTTATATCTTCTGGAAGTGAATCTAAAACAATATTTTTTAATTTATGTGCTGTCCCCATTCCACTAGCACAACTACATAAAATAACAGGTTCCTTCTGATAATTCATTTCAATATGAACATTATAATGATCCTGTTTTTGAATGTTATCAAACAACTCTTTCATTGGTTGATTTTGAATGATTCCTTGTCCTACTGTTAAAGCCAATTTAGTATTAACATTATTAATAAGTGCTATATCTATATTGTTATTTTCAATTCCTTGATATATTTCCTCTAAAGATCCCATATCTACTAGAAGATAAACTTTTTTTACATTACCAACATGAGATATAAAATCATTTACTTTCTTTGTTATTTGATTACTGTCTACATCTAATGGCATATCCAAAGCATCAAATATATATTTATCTAATAGCCTGTTAACTGCATCAGCTATTGAACTAGCCGTAGAATAACCATGCGCCAAAATAATAGCTATTGTCATATCATTATTCTCATGATTAACATATTTTACCAAGCATAATAAAATAATAAACTGTACAAATTTATCAATGCTATTATTAAAATTATCTTTAAGGTACTCAAAGATTTCTTTAGATATTATATATTCCTGGTGATATTTTGATTGCAAAAAGCTTTCTAACTCATCAATATCTTCTTTGTTTTTATTAATCCAATTAATAATGTGGTAAGTGTTACTATTGTATTCTAATATGTAGTTTGCAATTGCTACTAATTCATTATGAGACAAATGAAAACCATATCTACTTGTTACAATTTCAAATATTCTATTTACTGTTTCCAAGAAATATTTTGTTCTTGCCACATCACTTTTATTAAAAATAATCTTAGAAAAATAATCATCAATTTTTTTCTTTGCTTCAGCATAATAATTATGATTTTTCTTTATTGATAACAATTCATTATATACTTCAAGAATAATTGATTGTTTCGATGTTGGAAGCAACATATCAAGATTCATCATTTGGTGTTTCTTCATAACCAATCGATTGATATCAATTGATGATACAACATTATCTGGCAAGTCATAAGTATGAATTTCTAAATCGTCATTTTTACTATTAAATAAAGCACTAACACAACTGGCTTGAATTGTATTACTCAACTCCCCAATATTTCCTACAAAATCGTGATTAAGAAGTATCTGATAAACATTAGAAGAAATTTTTATTTTTTTATTTATTCTTTTTTCTTCTTTTTTATATAGTGAATATATAAGTTCTAATTTTTCATTACTTCCCCTTTGACTTAATGAAGGAATCTTTAAAATAACCGGGATTCTTCTAATCAATGTTTTTAACAAGACCTTCTCTGGTTCCTCTGTTGTTGCAAAAATAATTCTACATTTAGACTGATACCATTTATCATTATCACCAACAAGATGATATATACCTTGATCCATATATAAAAATAGTTTTTCTTGACACTCTGCTTTTAAACAATGAACCTCGTCTAAAAATAAAACTCCTCCATTTGCATAATGAAGCAACCCCAAATTATCTTTATCAGCACCAGTAAAAGCCCCTTTTTTATAACCAAATAAATTTGCTGTTAATAATTCGGGGTTATTAGCATATTCTGAACAATTAACTTGAACAAACTTAGCATCTTTACTAATTAGATCAGTATTTTTACAATATTCGTATGTGAGTTTAGCCATAAACGATTTTCCTGTTCCAGTAGGTCCATAAAGTAATGTAGGTAAACCATGTGGTGGATAGGATACAATTGCTTTAACCTTTTCAACTATTTGATTCATACTTTCATCATGACCTATTAATTTTTCAAAATCTTTTTGATTATTGTGATTAAATAAGATCATTAACTCTTCATATCTATCAAATTCGTTTTCTTTTATTTCTGTATGATATGTTCTCTCTAAGTATTCTTTTTCTAAAAATAAGAATGGTTTTGATTTGATTTTAATTAATATATGTTGGTTACACATCTTATTTAATAACAGAGTAATTTGATTTTTACTGATATGTAACTCTTGTGAAATATTTTGTACATTGCATGATTCGAAATCTTCTTTTTCCATTAAGTTGATAATATATTGTTTAATTTTCTCTTCCATCTCATTCACCTACTTCTTTATTATCTTATGTTACCAAAATAAAGAAAGTCAAGATTATAATTTTTCTAAAAACAATTCTTAAAAGTTGGCATGAATTTTGCTAGTATATAGATGAAAAAGTAAGGTCGGTGGTATATATGAATCAAAAAATTATTTTTTCTCAAACATTGAAACAGACATTTAAATTAAATCATACTTTAATTAACTCTTTAGATTTTCTAAAGTTAGATAATTATGAAATTGCTCAGTTAATTAGTAAAGCCTTACAAACGAATCCCTTTTTAGAAATCAACACTAACAATGGAGAAAAAGTTGATTATGAAAATAATTACATAGAAAATATTTCTACTTCTTTGTCTTTAAATGATGAGTTGCAAAAACAATTACTTACTGTTCCACTCCCATACGATAAATCTATTATGAACTTTTTAATTGATTCATTAAACAGTCAAGGATTTTTAAGTTATAGTGAAGAAGAATATTTATCTTTCTTACACATTAACAAAGAAACTTTCTATTTTCATGTGCATATTTTACAATCCTTAGACCCTTCAGGTGTAGGTGCTTTTGATATCTATGATTCCATTTGTATTCAGTTAAGAAAACTAAAAAAACATAATACTTATAAAATGTTGAGAAAATATAAAGAATACATTCTCTCTTATAATTATCAAAATATTATGACTCATACTTCACTTACAAAGGATGAAATAGATAATATATATCATGATATACGACTATGTAACTTGTATCCTTGTAGCCAATATAGCAAAGATAATAATAATATAATACAACCAGATATTAGTGTTTTTATAGATGATAATCAAATTATGATTGAACCATTTAATCAACCCAATATTATGATTAATCATGATTTATACAGTAAAGTAAAAGATAATGAACAAATGCGTGACTATTTTAAAAATGCCTCATTTCTAATCGAAAATATAAATAAACGCAATCAGTCATTATTATTAATCAGTAATGCATTAGTAAATATTCAAAGAGGTCATTTCCTATACAATGATGAACTTATACCTTGTACTCTCCGCGATTTATCACAATTATGTGGTTATCATGAATCAACCATTTCTAGAACTTTAAATAACAAATATTATCTATTTAACAATGAAGTATATCCTTTAAAGAATTTAATGGTTTCTAAAACAAATATGGGTGATAGTAGCGATGCAATAAAAAAAGCAATCACGCTTCTTATTGAAAATGAAAACAAAAATCATCCTCTCTCAGATCAAAAACTAGTGGAAGAACTTGCTGCAATGGATTTGTACTGCTCAAGAAGAGCTGTCACAAAATATCGTGAGCAACTACAAATAGCCTCATCATTCAAACGGAAAAATAGAATTTAGAAGTCATATTTGACTAACGTCAAAAGAAATATTATGTAATTAGAATAATTTTTAACAAAAAAGGTAAGGATTGGCAGATCCTTACCTTTTTTTTGATGTGTTTGCTAAGCAGTTCACGTTGTAATCATAACACGTCTATTTTAACTTATCAATATTCATTATCGTCATTTATCAAGTTTTTTATTATTCATATTTTTTTGATTCTGCCATCCTAAAAATAACGATTCCTAGTACAAAAAATAATGAAATAGCACCTAAAGAAAGATTAAGCTTTCCTGTCCATTGTGATAGTAGACTAACAACTGTTGTCCCAATAAAAGAAGCACCTTTTCCACATACATCCATTAATCCAAAATACTCACCAGACTTTTGAGATGGGATAATTTTTGTAAAATAAGATCTTGATAAAGATTGTATTCCTCCTTGAAACATACCTACTAAAACAGCAAGAACCCAAAATTGCCATTGTTGGGTAATAAAAATAGCAAATATAGCAATTCCCAAGTAAGCACAAATACAAACTGTTACTAATTTTGCTGTATCATAACGCGATGATAATCTACCAAATAAAATAGCAAAAGGAAAAGCAACGACTTGAGTTAATAATAATGCTAATAATAATCCGGTACTTTCAAAACCTAATGCTGTTCCATAGGCAGTAGCCATATCAATGATTGTATAAACCCCATCAATATAAAAGAAAAAGGCAAGTAAGAATAGAAATATCTTTTTTTGTTTTCTTACATTAATAATGGTGTCTTTTAATCTTTTAAAACTATTTTTTATAGCTTGTGGTTTTCTTTCAACATAATATTTTTGTTTATATGTTTTTAAAAGTGGAATGGTCATAATAAACCACCAAGCAGCAATAATAATAAAAGAAAGTGTCATGGCTGTTTCCATCTTTATTCCTATTGATGATGAACCCAGTACAAGAATAAGACATAAAACAAAAGGAACACAACTGCCAATATATCCCCAAGCATATCCTTGAGAAGAAACATGATCTACTCTTTGAGGAGTTGTCACATCTGTTAACATAGAATCATAAAATATTAAACTTGCTGAAAAGCCTACTTTAGCTATAAGAAAGATAATTAAAAATACTAACCAATATGTAGTAAATCCTAACAATAAACAACCTATCGTACCAATTAATAATGTTATTGTAAAAATAGGTTTTTTAAAACCTTTCGTATCTGCTACAGTTCCAAGTATAGGTCCTAAAATAGCAACAATCACTGTAACAATCGATGCTGTATAACCCCAATATGCTAAATAATCTATAGAAGATAAACCTGCTTTTTGAGATAAATAATTAAAGTATATTGGCATAATGGTAGAAACCATCAAAACAAAAGCTGAGTTACCTACATCATAGAGAACCCAATTTTTTTCTTCTTTTGTCATTTTAAACTTCATTTTTTTGCTCCTTTTTTCCACTAAATGTATAATCATAAAAATCATTTAATAATGCTTTATCTAAAATATATTGGTGGTATTCTTCAATCAGTTGGATTGCTCTTTTTTTAGCTATCTCATATAATTCGCTTAGTTTTTCAGTGCTATCTTGACAATCAGGATTAGCCTGATAGTTCACTAATAAGCCATGCATTTCTTGATAATTACCGGTTATATGTAATAAAGCATATATAAGCTTTCTTTTCAGCTTCGTTGGAGCAATCAATAAATGATTATATGTTTTCATTTCTTGTAATGCTTTTTCTATTTGTTTTGGTGTTGTTCCTTTAAAAAAAGGAGCTATGACTTTACCTTGTAAAGGTGTAGAAACAATATGATTCGTTAACTGATGATAGATGGGATTCCAACCATCTTTTATCATTAAATAACGATCAAATTCAACCTCTATTTCAGTATGTGAAATATGACTGGTTGCTATTTTTTGATCAATATAACCATGACACGATGCATCTAATGCAAAATGACAAATAAAACCAAAAATATAAGCTATTGCTTTTTCATCATGATGAATGATTTCTTTTGCATATTCAAAAAACTCTTTACCCGTATGTTCATGCATTTGATATCCTATAGAATTGACATTATTCATTTTTAATGGATGATAGTAAAATAAAATATCTGGACCATGCAACCCTATATCATATAATGTTTTATTTTTAATGATGATTTGTTTTAAATCATCAGGTATTTCTTTTAATACTTCTTGACCTAATCGATAATGTGCATATGTAGATGGCATATCACTTAACCTTCCTTCTCTATTTTCAAATTCAATCATAAGTGAATAAATTTGACCCAACTATCAACTTTATGAAAAGAAATGTTAAGTTATAGTAAAAAAGAAGTTAGCTATTTTGACATACTCTATAAATAGTGACGACAATAAATAAAAGAATAGATAATTCTAAATATTCTATATTCAATACTTGCTTATAAAACCAATCAACTACGATAAATAATAACGGAATTCCTACCCAAATCATTGTTTCAATCAAATGATGCTTTTTTATATCCACTTCAATCACCTCTTAACAAGATGTTACGCTTTTTTATGTTAAGAAAATATCATGTAAATGTAAAAAAGAACTTCATTTTTTGAAGTTCTATTATAAGTATCTACCAGTAATACTATTTTTATTATGTTTTATTTGTTCAACAGAACCTGTAGCTACGATAGTTCCCCCATCTTGACCGCCACCCGGTCCCATATCAATTAGATAATCTGCATTTTTCATTACATCTCGATCATGCTCGATCACAATGACGGTAGCGCCTTGATCAACAAGAGATTGAAAAACACGAACTAATGTTTGAACATCTAATGGATGTAGTCCAATTGTTGGTTCATCAAAAATAAAGATAGCATCATCTTGAGATTTACTCATTTCACTAGCCAGTTTTAGACGTTGGGCTTCCCCACCAGACAAACTTGGTGTTTCTTCTCCTAATGTTAAATAACCTAACCCTAAGTTTTCTAATACTTCTAATTTACGATAAACCCCTTTTAAAGTAGAACATGCTTCTTTAGCTAAATGCACATCCATTTCCATCAGTTCCGGTAGTGAATATTCTTTATTTTTGGATGTTTGATACTTGATCATATAACTTTCTTGGTTATATCGAGAACCTTGGCAATCAGGACATGTTACATGAACATCTGGTAAGAACTGAACATCTAGACTTAATGTCCCCGTTCCATCACAAGTTGGACATCTTAATTTTCCGGTATTATATGAAAAATCACCTGCTTTATAGCCTTTTGATTTTGCTGCTTCCGTTCTAGCAAATCTTTTTCTTAGTTCGTCATGAACATTGATATATGTAGCTACGGTTGAACGAATATTAATTCCTATAGGTGTTGCATCAATAAGTTTAATATGTTTAATTCCTTCTATTTCAACATTCTTTACATGTTTTGGTAATTCTTGTTGATTTATTTTTGCTTGAATAGCTGGTAATAAACTTTCTAAAACCATGGTTGTTTTACCTGAACCTGATACCCCAGTAACAACAGTAAGTTTTCCTTTAGGAATATCAACTTCTAAAGGATGAACAGTATGAATTTGATTAGTCGAAAGATGTATTTTACCTAGTTCAAAGATTTTATCTTCTGTTGATAAGGGACGAATATTGGCTTGATATTGATGACTTAAAAAAGGACCTATCATAGACTGCTTATTCTTTTTAATCTCTTCAACAGTTCCTTGGCTTAAAACATAGCCCCCATTTTCCCCGGCTTCTGGTCCCATTTCAATAATCCAATTTGCTTCTTTGATAATTTCAGTATCATGATCTACTAATAAAATTGAATTACCATCATGAATTAAATCATTCATAACCCCAACTAATCCATATATATTAGAAGGATGCAATCCAATTGAAGGTTCATCTAAAACATAAAGAATACCAGTAGTCCGATTCCTTACTGCTCTTGCCAGTTGCATACGTTGTCTTTCTCCTGTAGATAAAGTAGAAGCTGCTCTATCCAATGAAAGATAACCTAATCCTAAATCTAATAGTCTTTTCGATACATCTAAAAAGGAATCACATATTTCATGAGCCATCGGCTTCATTTCTTTAGTCATTGTCTCTGGAACACCTTTTACCCACTCTACTAAATCCTTTAAAGGCATTTGACATGCTTCATCTAGCCCTATTCCTCTTATTTTAGGTTTTCTTGCCTCTTTGGATAAACGTGTTCCATGACAATCAGGACATATTTCCTCTTTTAAAAACTTCTCTACTCTTTTCATCCCTTTATCATCTTTTACTTTAGAAAGTGCATTTTCTACTGTATAAGTGGCATTATAATAAGTAAAATCCATTTCTCCAGCATGATCCGTATTCTTTGCTTTATAAAAAATATGCTTTTTCTCTGCCGGTCCATAATAAACAATATTCTTTTCTTCTTCTGTTAATTGATTAAAAGGAATATCTGTTCTTACTCCCATCGCCCTACATACATCTGTCATTAATGTCCACATTAAAGAATTCCAAGGTGCTACTGCACCTTCATCAATAGTCAGTGTCTTATCAGGAACTAAAGAATCAATATCTACAGTTCTTACAATTCCTGTTCCCCCACATTTTAAGCAAGCCCCTTGACTATTGAAAGCTAATTCTTCTGCACTTGGTGCATGAATTTTTTCATGACATACAGGACAGATAATTTCTTTTTCTAATGCCACATTTAAAGTAGGTTCGATATAATGACCATTCTTACAACAATGACTTCCTAATCTAGAATACATCAAACGTAAACTATTAAGTAATTCTGTTCCTGTACCAAAAGTACTCCGAATTCCTGGTATACCTGGATGTTGATGCAAAGCTAAAGCTGCAGGTACATATAAAACATCCTCTACTTGTGCTTTAGTAGCACTTGTCATCCGTCGTCTTGTGTAAGTAGATAGTGATTCTAAATATCTTCTTGAACCTTCGCTATATAAAACACCCATCGCTAATGATGATTTCCCTGATCCAGAAACTCCGGCAATCGCTACTATTTGATTTAAAGGAATATCAACATCAATATTCTTTAAATTATGTACTTTTGCCCCTTTAACCTTAATCATTTTTGGTATATTATCCATACTATCCCTCATTTCTACTATATAGTTATATCTCATTTTTGAATATAAAAAAAGAAACACTCCTCTTTTTTGAAGCGCATTTACATTATTTCTTTTATATTGTTTTATTTTGTAAATGAAATTTAACAATATTGTTATTTCAAATAAATATCACTATTATTGTTCTCCTGAAAGGAGACAATGTTAGTTGTTTTCTAGTTTGGTAGTATCTGTCATAACTGATATTCTCCACTTTTTCTTGGCATATCTTAATTTATCATGTACTTTGAATATTTTGAATCACTTTTGGAACAGAGTTCCAACCATAGGAAATAGTGTCATTAGTATGAGAAATTTCCCACAAAAAAATATCCCTTATTTGGGATATCTTTTGATTTACATTATTTACTTTATATCGGCATGAAGCACATAATTAACAGTTATCTTTTTATTAAAATTAACCTTTTTACCATTTAAATCTGTTGCTGTACCAAAGTATTTCAATATTGTTTTATTATGCTTTTCAATAACTTTTAACTTAATGTTTGAATCACGATAGTTATCTTTTACGCTTTTACACATAAATTCATGTTGCATAGTAAGATCGTAAATTTTTAAATTGATAGATGAAGCCATCGGAATACCATTTCTATCTGTATAAGCAATGGATGGTGCTTCAATTTTCAGGTTTTCTCCTGCCGTGCCAGCACTAACTTGAATTTGAATATAAGGATGATAGGAAGAGTAAAAATACCAACCTGTTACACCCATAACAGTAAGTAAAAATACACAAATGATTATTAATGTTCTCTTCTTAATTTTAAATTCTATATAATCTTTCATACATAACCTCCTTCCTTTAAATATTTATATCTTATTATTTATTATACAATAAACATATTAAAAAGAATACATTCATCATCAACCCTATTTATTCATTTAGTACATCAACTATATACTATAAAAAATGAGATGTCATGATAACTGACACCTCAATCTTTAAATATTATATTTATATGTTTATTTTTGATAAAATCTTTAAAAATCAATTGATTATCAATACTTTTTTAATCTCTTGGTGTTAATTCTACATACATATCTTTATATTGTTTTGCACTCTTTTGCCAAGAGACATCTTTATTCATATTACGCATGACCATATCATCCCAATATTTTCTATTTTCAAAATAAAGTGTTTTAGCTCTATTAATTGCATCATAGAGAAGACCACTTTCATATCTATCAAATGTAAAACCATTACCAGTATTATCAAATAGATTATAAGGTTGAACTGTATCTTTTAGTCCTCCTGTTTCTCTTACAACCGGTATAGCACCATATCTCATAGCGATAAGTTGGGTAAGTCCACATGGTTCAAATCTTGATGGTACTAAAAGGGCATCACATCCTGCATAAATATTGTGAGCAACATTTTCGTTGTAGGCAATATAGGCACAGAAGTTACCTTTATATCTATCTTCATAATAACGGAATGCATTTTCATATTCAGCATCTCCCGTACCTAAAATAACAACTTGTGTATGTTCATCCATGATACCTGGAATAACATCATTTACAAGATCAAGACCTTTTTGATTAGTCAAACGTGAAATAAGTCCAATAACAATCTTATGGTCATCTACTTCTAGACCTAAAGCTTCTTGAAGTGCTTTCTTGTTTATCTTTTTATTCTTTAGCACTGATTTTGCATCATACTTCATCGCTAACAATTCATCTGTTTTAGGATTCCAAATGTCTGTATCAATACCATTTACAATTCCTTGAATCTTATTATGATGATATCTTAAATGTGCAGCTAATCCTTCACCGTACTCATCTGTTTGAATCTCACCAGCATAAGTATGACTTACTGTAGTCAGTTTATTACAATAAGTAATACCGCCCTTCAACATATTAGCATCAAGCCAATTTTGAGTCATACAATCTTTATTAAAAACATAATCAGGAAGTCCCGACCAATACTGTATCATTTTTCTATCATAAATACCTTGGAATCTTAAATTATGAATTGTCAGTACAGCACTAGCACGTCCTACATTGGTATTATTAAAACATGTTCTTAAATAAAGTGGTACTAAAGATGCTTGCCAATCATGACAGTGTACAACATCTGGAGTCCAATCCAAATAATTAAGTGCAGCAAGCGCAGCTTTACTAAAATAACAGAACTTTGGAATATCATCAATAAGATTTGTATAAGGATTACCCCAAGAGAAAAACTCATCATTATCTATAAAATCATAAACGACACCATCTTCCTGATATTCCATAATTCCTACATAATATTGTTTTCCATCAGCACATAAATCCATATAAAATGAACCTTTATATTCCATCTTTTCTTGATATTTTTGAGGAATACATTTATATCTTGGAATAATTACTTTAACATCAATATTTAATTTAGCTAAACTTTTAGGAAGAGCAGACATGACATCTCCTAATCCCCCAGTCTTGACGAAAGGATAACATTCTGATCCAATAAAGGCTACACTTCTTCTTGGTCCTAAATCAAGTTGTTTTGTTGGGCTTTCTTGTTTAACAGAAACCTTTTGAACAGTTTCATTTTTCTTAGCAGCAACATGATTCACTTTTGAAATAGTCGTTTTTTTCTTGTTAGTGTTTATATTATTTTTTGTGTTCTTTTTCTTATTGCTTTTTTGTACTGCTTTTTTTCTCATATTATTTTCCTCCTATCTATAAAATAATATTATAATGTCTATTGATATCTTATATTATATCATTTATTTCTACGATTTTTGTATATTTTGGGTATACTCTTACATTTATGTTATTTTCAAGTAACCATAAGCCTATTATTATTTTTTATACGCTTAGTTTCACCATTATTTTAAAAAAGTAGTTTATAAAAAAATGACTTTCTCAATTTATACAATTAGGTATCCTCTCTTTCATGAAAATTAGAAAATCAAACAATTATAAAAATATTGATAAATAAAAAGAATATTTATATTCTTATATGATAAAATGAGAGTTGTTGAAGGAGGAAAATATATGCTTATTGATAAATTAAATATTATCTTAAATTCAAATGACGAATTTTCTCCAAAGTATGTTATTAGTTTATTTGTAAAAAATAATCTAAATGATATTCCAACAATGTCTATAGACGCTATTGCTCTTTCATGTCATACCTCTAAAAGTCAGATTTCTAAATATGTAAAATCATTAGGCTATGAAACAATGAAAGACTTTAAAGTAGCTTGTTTAGATAATATTTCTAGTATAGAAAGAACCAACAAAACTTTATTTTCTTTACAAAAAAATATTGAAAACCAATTTATTGATTTTACATCTAATATTATTAATGAACTCTATTTTACAATAAAGCACATTGACGAAGTCAAATTATTGAAACTTATAAATGATATAAAGAATAGCCAACGTATATTTGTTTACGGACACGGTCATGCTAGAACACTCTGCTCATATATTCAAAATGAACTTTCTACAAAACAAAAAGAAACAATAATATGTGATGTTGATTTTGAAAATGAATATAATTTTAAAGATAGTGATCTTCTTTTAATTATGAGTATCAATGGAGATACATTTTATTTTAATAAAAGAGTAATTCATCATATTTTAAAATGTCCTGTTAATACTTGGCTTATGAGTTGTAAAAATGATATTTCTTTTCCCAAAAACTACTTATATATTCCAACAACAAATATAAAATACAATGACTATTTATTAAGACATGTTATTGATTTTATCTTGATGTATTAAGTTTCCATTTCAGAAACTTTTTTATTTTATTAATTCTTATTTTCTAAAATGAATGTGTAATAAAAGTAAAGGAGGACTAAACAATGGGATTTAAAAAAGTTTTTTTATGGGGTGGCGCTACAGCTGCTAACCAATTAGAAGGTGGAGCTCATGAAGGGAATAGAGGTCCTGCGAACGTAGATTTCATGCCTCTTGGCAAAGATCGTTATTTAGTTGGTACAGGTAAAATGAAAATGTATGATTTTGATGATCAACATTTTTATCCAGCTTTGACTGCTGTTGATTTTTATCATCATTATAAAGAAGACATTGCTTTATTTGGCGAAATGGGATTTAAAACTTATCGTTTGTCAATTGCTTGGACTCGTATTTTCCCAAATGGTGATGAAAAAAAACCAAATGAAGAAGGTTTAAAATTTTATGAAAATATTTTTAAGGAATGTCATAAATATAGTATAGAGCCACTTGTTACAATTAATCATTTTGATTGTCCTATGTATCTAATAAAGAAAATAGGTGGCTGGAGAAGTAGAGAAATGATTCATTATTTTTATAAACTTTGTATGACTTTATTTAATAGATATAAAGGTCTTGTAAAATATTGGATTACATTTAATGAAATTAATATGATTTTACATTTTCCCTTTGTGGCTGCTGGTATTAGTTTTGAAGAAAATGAAAATGAAACCCAAGTAATGATTACAGCCGTTCATCATCAACTTATCGCTAGTGCAATGGCTACAAGACTTGCTCATGAAATAGATTCAAATAATCAAATTGGTTGTATGCTTGCAGCTGGTTCTTATTATCCAGAAACATGTAAACCAGAAGACTACTGGAAAGCCATTTGTGATAATCGAGAGATCTATATGTTTGCTGATGTTCAAGCAAGAGGTTATTATCACAATTATGCTTTAAAATGGATTGAAGAAAGAAATGCTAAGATTGATTTTAGAGAGGGGGATAAAGAGTTACTTAAAGAAAATACTGTAGACTTTGTAAGTTTTTCTTATTATTCATCGAGAGTGAGTAGTAGTGATTTATCTAAAGGTAACCAATCAGAAAGTAATATTTTCGCATCTGCTAGAAACCCATATTTAAAAGAAAGCGAATGGGGATGGGCAATTGATCCTTTAGGCTTTAGAAGTACAATTAATGAACTTTATGATCGTTATCAAAAGCCATTATTTGTTGTAGAAAATGGTTTAGGTGCCAAGGATATTATTGAAAAAGATGGTTCAATTCATGACGAATACAGAATTGATTACTTAAGACAACACATTCAAGCAATGAAAGATGCTGTAGAAAAAGATGGTGTTGACTTAATGGGATATACAACTTGGGGATGTATTGATTTAATTTCTAATGGAACAGGTGAAGTTAAAAAAAGATATGGTTTCATCTATGTAGATCGTGATAATTTAGGAAATGGAACATATAAAAGAATTAAAAAAGATTCATTTTATTGGTACAAAAAAGTAATTGAAACAAATGGTATTAATTTGTAATTAAAAAATATTTCATTAACTAAATTAGATGTTAAATGTATCATAATTCTATATATACAATATATTAATGATAGATTTCTTATAATCTAAACAAATATAAAAAAAGTGTGACCATATAAATAGCCACGGCTATTCAAATAATTTAGGGGGTTCAACTTTGGGGGTCTACTTTAG